>NZ_JBIVEG010000013.1:0-236552 GCF_044747545.1 Streptomyces sp. NPDC090077 | reverse complement strand
CGGGTCACCAGGTCCACGAGAGCGGCCTGGAGCGCCGCGGGATCGATCGTGCCCGTGAGCCGGAGCACCACCGGCACGTTGTAGGTGCTGTTGGGACCTTCCAGTTGTGCCAGGAACCAGAGTCGGCGCTGCGCGTACGACAGGGGCACGACATCCGGCCGCACCGCCGGCACCAGTGCCGGCCGGCTCCCTGTCGGACGTGCGGCGGCCACCCGCTGTGCCAGTTCCGCCGGCGTCGAAGCCTCGAAGACGTCACGGATCCCGACCTCGACCCCGAACTTCGCCTTGATTCGGCCCACCAGTTGGACGGCGAGCAGCGAATAGCCGCCGACCTCGAAGAAGCTTTCGTGATCCGCCACCGCAGGCGTGCCGTCGGCCCGCACCGGCAGGTCGAGGAGGTCCGCGTACACCTCGCGGAGCTCCCTCGTCAGTTCCCCGAGCTCCGGCGCCGTCGCCGTACGCCCGGTCTCGGCATCGGTCGGCGTCGGGGCCTCGGGCGCTGTCAGGACCTCTTGCTCGCCGCGCAGCCTCTCCTCCTCGGAGAGCATCGCGGGCTCGTCGATCCGGTCGTCGGGCTCTGCCATCAGACCCGCCAGCAGCCTCAGGTACCGGTCGGCGAACCGGCGCACGGTCGCCTCGTCATAGAGTGCGGTGGAGTATTCCAGCTGGAGACGGGGCTGGTCGCATCCCATGACGACGGTGACGGTGAGGTCCACCTTCGCCGTGCCCGTCCATACCTCCTCGTGTTCACCGCTGCCGAGGAGCCCAGGACGTGCGTCGTGGCGCGGCGTACGGTCCTCCGCCGAGAAGATGATCCCGAACAGCGGATGCGGGCCTGAAGGATCGCGCTCGGGGCGCAGGCGTTGCACCAGGGCGTCCAGGGGGACGTCCTGACGGACGAAGGCCGCCAGGGTGGTGGACCGCACCTGACGGAGCAGCTCGGTGAAGGTGGGAGTGCCCGAGAGATCGGTGCGCAGTGGCAGGGTGTTGACGAACAACCCTATGAGGTCGACGAGGTCCGGACGCGTGCGTCCCGCTGCCGGCACGCCGACGATCACGTCCGAGCGGCCGGTGGACCGTTGGAGGAACGCCGTGAACGCGGCGAGACAGACCATGAACGGACTGCAGCGCTGCTCCCTGGCCCCGGCCCGGATCCGCTCCTCCAGGTCCTTGGGCAGGGGCACCAGGCAGGCGGCGCCCATGTGGTCGGACCGGGACGGCCGAGGACGGTCGCCCGGGAGTTCGAGCGGCCCGCCGACCCCGCGCAGGCGCTCTTCCCAGTGTTCGAGCTGTTCCTCGAGCCCGTTGCCGTCCAGACGCTCGCGCAGGCCCCGCGCGTAGGGCCCGTACTGTGTGGGCGGAGGTGGCAGGGGGCTCGGCCGGCCCTCTGCGAAGGCCTCGTAGTGGGTGTCGATCTCCTGGTGCAGGAGCTCGCGGGACCAGCCGTCGAAGACGATGTGGTGCGCGGTGAACAGGACGACGTGGTCCTGCGCGGCGAGCGTGACGAGTTCCACGCGCAGCAGCTGCCCGAAGGCCAGGTCGAAGGGGCGTTCTCCCGCGGCCCGCAGCGTCCTGGCGAGCAGCAGGTCCCGGTGCGCCTCGTCGGTGTCGGTGAGGTCGGTCTCCCGCCACTCGGGAAGCCGGCCCTCGTCGATGATCTGTGACGGGACACCGTCCGTGCTGGTGAAACGCGAACGGAGGGCGTCGTGCCGGCGGGCGGTCTCGTCGACGGCCGCGTGCAGGGCGGCCGCGTCGAGGGGGCCGCGTACACGCACGGCCCACGGGATGCTGTAGAGCGTCCGGCCCGGCATGAGCTGGTCGAGGAACCACATGCCGTGCTGCGAGGGTGACAACGGATACCGTGTCGCGGCCGAGGCCCGCGCCTGATCGCCGGTGCTGCCGGGTTCCCGGTCAGTCCCTGCCATGGAAGAACATTCCCTTCGTCAACTGCGTGGTGGGCACGGGGCCGGTCGGACGGTTCCCGCGTCGTGCTTGCTCGTGTCCGCCACCGGGGGCGGGTGGCTCAGTAGCCGAATTCGAGGGACACGGTGTTCCGCAACTCGCGGCCCTGCGCGCGGCGTTCGATGTTGTCGCGGACCAGATCCGCGAAGGCGGGCCACGAGTACGGCAGATCACCCGCGCAGTGCGCGGTGAGGAAGCAGTTCTCCAGGTCCCACAGCGGATGCCCTTCAGGGAGCGGCTCCGGATCCGTCACATCGAGCGCAGCGGCGCCGATCCGCCGCTCGCGCAGCGCCGTGACCAGGTCGTCGGTGACGACGAGTCCTCCGCGCGCCACGTTGACCAGGCAGGCGTCCGGGCGCATCGCCGCCAACACGTCCGCGTCGATCAGGCCGCGCGTCGCGCCGGTGAGTGCCGCGGTGAGTACCACCACGTCGGCTGTCGCGACGACTTCCAGCAGCCGGTCGGACGTGACGACGCGCGCCGCTCCCGCCACGGGCTCGGCGCGTCGGCGTACGACCGTGGCCCGGACCCGTAGCGGGGCGAGCAGTCGCAGCAGTGCCGCCGCCACCTCACCGGCACCGACGATCACCACATCGGCGTCGTACAACGACCGCGGCTCCTGCGGGGACCAACGCCCCGCGCGCACCGAACGGTCAGCGGAGCGCAGAGCGAGCATCGACAGCATCAGCGCGTGCTCGGCCACCGGCTCGGCGAGCACTCCGCGCGCCGAGGTCCAGCGTACGTCGGGCCGCATGGAGGGGGCGTACTCCTCCACACCCGACCACGGCAGCTGTACCCAGCGGACGTGCGGCATGCGGGTGAGTTCCGTGGTGAGCGCCTCGGGGTCCGAGCCCAGCCAGACGAGCGCCTCCGCGTGTTCGGGCCGGACCTGCTCGCAGGGCGCCTGGTCGAGGGCGGTTCGCAGCACCGAAGGGAGGGGCTGCGGACGTACCGCAATCCTGATCATGGAAGTTCTTCCTCGTCGGGAGTGGCTTTCGTATGGGCAGGGCGCGGTCACATCGCGATGCCGCCGTTGGGGCTCAGCAGCCACCCCACGTAGTAGTCGGCTTCCGCGGAGGCCAGGAAGCAGACGCTGGCCGCGATGTCCTCGGGCCTGCCCCAGCGGCCCGCCGGGATGGAGCGTTCGCGTTCCGGGTTGTAGGTGACGGGGTTGGCGGTGAGCATGGGCGTCTCCGTCATGCCGGGGGCGATCGCGTTGACGTTGATGCCGTGGGGGATCAGCTCATGGGCGAGCGCTTTGGTCAGGCCGATGACCCCGCTCTTGGCCGCGCAGTAGTGGACGAGCCGGGCCTCTCCGGTGAGGGCGAGGTCCGAGGAGATGTTGACGATGCGCCCGCGACCACTCTCGATCATGTCGGGAACCACCGCGCGGGTGACCAGGTAGACGCCCTTGAGGTTGGTGTCGACAACCCGGTCCCACTCGGCCTCCTCGAGCTCCGTGACGGCAGCACGAGAGATGACGCCGGCGTTGTTGACCAGGATCCCGATCGACCCGAAGGCCTCGTGGGCCGTCGCCACCATCCGGGCGACCGCGTCCGCGTCTGACACGTCGGCCTCGACGGCCAACGCCCTGCCGCCCTCCGATTCGATCGCCTCGACGACGGCACGGGCCGGCCGCTCCGTGCGCCAGTGGTTGACGACCACGGCCGCGCCTTCGGCGGCCAGGGCGCGGGCGGTTGCCGCGCCGATCCCGGTGGCGGCGCCGGTGACCAGTGCGACCTCTCCCGCGAACCGGGGTGCGTGGACGCGCCCGGTCACCGAGCCTCCAGCCCCTTCTCCTTCGCGAAGGCCTCAAGGAGCTCGACGTAGGTGCGCCGGTAGGCGATGGAGTACTTGTCGGCAGGTGCGTGCGCCTGGCTGCGTATGTCCAGGGGCGCTTCGCGCGGCTCCTGGTTCTCCACGATGGGGAAGTCCTCTTCGAAGATGATCCGCTCGTACTCCCACATCTGCTCGATGGACACGCCGTGCTCCTCCGCCACGATCCTGTCGATCCCGACGACCCAGAACTCCCTCACGCGCAGGCCGTCTTCGGAGATGGGCGTGGCGAACTGCGCGACGAGTCGACGGCCGCCGTCGGGGAACGTGGTCCGGATCCACGCGAACATGGGCAGGGAGAGGTGGTAGGTGAGCGTCTGCCGTGTGCCGAGTGCCTTGTTCCCTTCCAGGGCCGTGCCGCCCAGGTCGGTGGACAGCTGCCATTCGAGGTCCCAGCCGTCGCGCCGCACCTGGTACGGGGCCACGACACGGCGCACGTCGGGCCCCATGCTTCCCTGGTGCACGAAGGGGAAGTGGCCCATGTCGCGGAAATTCTCGGTGAGTTGCCGCATCCCGCAGTCGAGGTCGTTCGGCTCGCCGAAGGCGAGCTGCCACTCGACCGTCCCCACGTCGGCCAGTGCGGGCAGCGGCAGGTAGGGCTCCTCAAGACAGCTCCAGACATGGCCGTACGCCTCTGCCACCCGGTAGGTCTGGAGCTGCGTACGCACCGGAGCGCTTCCCGCGGGCAGGGAGGGTACGTGCGTGCACACACCGGTGCCGGCCGAGAAGATCCAACCGTGGTAGGGGCACTCGAGGCCGCCGTCCCGGATCTCGCCCATGGACAGGTCGACGCCGCGGTGCGGGCAGGCGGCACGGGCTACGGTCATCGTGTCCCCGACCCGGTACACCACGAGCTTGGTGCCGAGGATGTTGGCCTGGACCGGCCGGTCGGTGACGTCCTCGATCCGTGCGATCGGGAACCAGGTGTGGCGCAGGAGCTGGTACTCGAGCGGGTCCATCGTCTTCTCTCTTCGGTAGTGCTGGTACTGCCGGGCACTGCTCAGGTGTTCGGCACCGGCTCGGGCGGGCCTTCAGCTCCAGGCGCCCCTGGGCGCCCGTGCTCCAGGAGCGAGCGGCACGCGGCCGCGAGCCTGGCCGCGGTGTCCGCGTCGATGCGGGCGGTGCGGTGGTCGAGGCGTCCTTCCAAGCGGTCCGGGTACTCCGTGACCGTCAGGACGAGGTCGGTGTGGGCCGTGCCGGTGGGCAGGTCGCGGGCAGGGCCGAGGGCCAGCCCGGGCCATTCCACGGCCTGTGACGTGTCGCGTTCGTAGTTGAACAGGACGTTGAAGAAGGGGTTCTCGCCGACCCTTCTGCGGGTGCCTGCCGAGGTGTGCGCGATGATGCGGTCAATGGGTACGTCCTGGTGCGCGAAGGCGTCCAGGACGCACTGCCGCACCGCGTCGAGTTCCTCGTGGTGGGTCATGCCGTCGTGCAGACGCGGCCGCATCACCAGCGTGTTCACGAACATCCCCAGTACGTCGCGGAACTCGGGCAGGCTCCGCCCCAGGACCGGCGTGCCGACCGCCACGTCCTCCCGCCCGCTCTCCCGCCGGAGCACGGACAGGAAGGAAGCGAGCAGTACGACGTACGGTGTGACACCGGCGGCCGCGGCCGCGCGCCGCAGATCGGCGGGCGAACCGAGCTCGAACGTGACCGAGGCCCCGGTCTCGTCCCCCAACCCGCTTCGGCTCCCGGCCTCGTGCACGGCCGGCCACAGCGGCGTACAGCCGTCGAGCTGATCACGCCACCAGTCGAGCTGGGCCGCGGCCTCGGGATCGTCGAGGAACGCCGTCTGCCAGGCGGCGAAATCGGTATGCCGGGTCGTGGTTTCGACCTGCTGCGGGTGCCGGCCGGGTGTGGTGAGTTCCCGGCCGTAGGCGTCGGCCAGCTGCTCCAGGAGCACGTGCTGCGAGCGGCCGTCGAGGACGAGGTGATGCGCCGCGCACACGAGGAGGTGCTCCTCGTCCCCGACACGGAGCAGGCTCATCCGCAGCAGCGGACCCTTCGCGGTGTCCATGGGCGTCCGGCCGAGTGCCTCTGCGCGTCGCAGGGCCTCCGCCTCGGGGTCGGGGGCCTCCCGCAGGTCCTCGATGGTCAACGTGGCGGGCGCGCCCGTGACCTGGGCCGGCTCGCCGTCGACGTTGGCGAACGCGGTGCGCAGCGCCTCGTGCCGGCGGACCAGGACGTCGAAAGCGTTCCGCAGGGCGGCGTGGTCGAGGCGGCCCGAAAGGCGGCACAGCCAGGGGGTGAGGTAGAGGGTACTGGCGGGAGCGAGCAGTCCGTGGAACCAGATCCCGCTCTGGCTCTCCGAGAGGGGGCCGAGCACCGGCAGGCCGCTGAGCGCTCCGAGCCGCTCGGCGAAGTCCGCCCGGCGGGCCTTGGCCGAGGCGAGGCCGGGCAACGGTGCGGACTCGGTGCCCGAGGGCGTCGCGTCCACGACCGCCGCGAGCCGGCGCACCGTGGTGGCGGCGAACACGTCCCGGACCTCTGGATGCCGGCGGAGGTCGCTGCGGATACGGCCGAGGACGCGGTGGGCCAGGAGTGAGTCGCCGCCGAGGGAGAGGAAGGGATCGTCGGCACCCACCTCGTCGATGCCGAGGAGTTCGGCCCACAGCGCGCACAGGTAGGCCTCCGAGCCGGTGCCCGGTGCCCTGTAGGGCACTTCCAGGCCGGGGCGTGTCCCGGGAGGCTCGGGCAGGGCTGCCCGATCGATCTTGCCGTGGTTGTTCAGCGGGATCGCGGCGATCCGTACGTAGGTGGCGGGCACCATGTACGCGGGCAGCTCGGACGCGAGTGCGGCGCTCAGATCGGCGTCGGTAGGCGGTGCTGCCCCGGGGTCGGTGGCGGGCACCACGTAGGCCACCAGACGGCGGTGCCCGCCGGCGCTCTCGGCCAGGGTGACGACGGACTGCCGTACGCCGGGGTGGCGGGTGAGCGCCGATTCGATCTCTCCCGGCTCCACCCGGTATCCGCGGATCTTGATCTGGTCGTCGACGCGGCCGATGAACTCCAGGTTGCCGTCCGGCCGACGGCGCACCCTGTCTCCGGTCCGGTAGAGGCGTGACCGGTGGGTGTCCGGGGCATCCGGCGCGAAGGGATCCGGGACGAATCGCGCGGCCGTGAGCTCGGGCCGGTCGTGGTAGCCGAGGGCGAGCGAGTCGCCGCCGACGAACAGTTCTCCCTCCGCCCCCTCGGCGACCGGGTGCAGGTCCGGGTCCAGAATGTGCACCCGAGTGCCCCGGATCGGCTTGCCGATGGGCAGGAGCGCCCCCACGGGTAGGCGTGCCCCGGCGGGCAGGGTGTAGTAGGTGACGGTCGCCGTGTATTCGGTCGGACCGTAGATGTGCACCAGCGGTACCTGGAGGCGCGCCCACAGCGGCAGGAACTCGGGGTGGCAGCGCTCGCCGGACACCCCCACCAGTCGCACGCGGGTGGGGAACCGCGCTCCGGTGTCGGCGAGTTCACGGACCACGACGTGCCACAGCGCGGTGGTCAGGATGAGTGCCGTCACCTCGTGGCGCCGCAGGCACGCCATGAGACCGTCCACCGTGGACAGCCGTTGCCGTTCGGCCGGTATGACGACGGCTGCCCCGTGCACCAGCGGGGGGAAGAGCTCCTCCAGGGATCCCGAGAAGCCGGCCGAGAGGTTCACGAGGAACCGGTCCCCCGGCGCCAGCCGGAACTCCTCTCCGGCTGCCAGAGCGAGATTGGTCAGGGCCCGGTGCGGTATGAGAACCCCCTTGGGCCGCCCGGTCGATCCCGAGGTGTAGATGACGCAGGCGGGGTCCTCGCCTGCCGGTGTCCTCGGCGGGACCCGCCCGGCTGCCCGCTCGTGCGGGCCTTCGCCCCGTGCCACGTCCGGTTCGTGGACGGGGACGAGGCAGGCGGAGCGGGCCGGACAGCTTCCGGCGGTCTCGTCCGAGACGACGACGTGGCTCAACGCCATGTCGGAGGTGATGAACTCCAGGCGCTGGGGTGGGTAGTCGAGGTCGAGCGGGACGTAGGACGCCCCGGTCGTCAGAATGCCCAGCAGAGCGACCAACAGGTCGGGGGAGTGCGGCAGACAGACCCCGACCCGGTCACCCGGCCCCAGCCCCAGGGCTGCGAGCCGGCCCGCCAGCCGGGCGGCGGCATCGGCGAGCTCCCCGTACGTCAGCCGCTGGCCGTCGCCGAGGACCGCGAGCGCGTCGGGACGGCGGGCCGCCTGCTCGGCGAAGAGCTCGGTCAGTGGCCGCAGCGTGTCCGCCGCGGAGTCGTCTCGGGCAGCCCTCGCCGTGTCGGCGGTCGAGGAGGGCGTCATACCGCATCCGCCGATGTGTGGAAGGTGCGCAGCGCGGCCGCTACTCCCTCTCCGACGACGAGGTCGTGTCCGGTGTCGCAGAGCGACAGCTCGAGGGCGCCGAGCGCACTCAGCACGTCGAAGGCGTCGACGTAACCGCAGTGGCCGATCCGCAGGACGTGACCCGCGAGCGCGCCGGGACCGCCCACGAACTGCACGCCGTGTCGCACGAACGCCGAGCGGATGAGGGCCTCGACATCGATGCCCCGGGGCAAGCGCACGGCGGTGACGGACCCGGCACGGTCGTCATCCGTGCCGTACACCTCCAGGCCCATGGCGCGCACACCGGCCCGGGCCATCCTGCCGAGGACGACGTGCCGCCGCAGGACGTTGTCCAGGCCCTCCTCCAGGATCTGCCCCAGCGCCACGTCGAGCTGGCTGAGCAGGGTGATGGCGGGCGTCCACGGGGTGTGCGCCAGCGCGCTCTCGGTCGTGGCGCGCACCTGGGTCCAGTCGAAGTAGAACCGGGGCAGCGTGGCCTTCGCGTGATGCCGCCAGGCGTTCTCACTGATACTGGCGAAGGCCACACCGGGCGGCGTCATGAGGGCCTTCTGGCCGCCCGCGACGACCACGTCGATGCCCCAGTCGTCGGTCCGCAGTTCACAGGCCCCCAGACCCGAGGCGGTGTCGACCACGCTCAGGACGTCCGCGGCCGCCCGCCCGAAGGCCTCGATGTCGTTGACGACGCCCGTCGAGGTCTCGCAGTGCACGGCGATGGCCGCCGTGATGTCGCCGTGCTCTGCCAGTGTGCGGGCCACTTCGCGCATGTCCACGGCCTCGCCCCAGGCAGCGCCCACCTCGGTGACCCGCAGGCCGAAGGCGCGGCACAGCGTGGCCCATCGGTCGCCGTACACGCCGTTGACCGCGACCAGGACGTGGTCTCCCGGCGAGAGCAGGTTCTGCACGGCCCCTTCGAATGCGCCGGTCATGCTGGAGGTGAAGACCAGGACGCTGTTCTCGGTGCGGAACATCTTCTTCAGGTTGTCGAGGATCCGCCGGAAGACAGCCGCGTATTCGGGGGTGCGCTCATCCTCGATCGGTCGCACCGCGGCCATGGTGACCGCGGGCGGCAGCGGCGTGGGTCCCGGGACCATCAGACGGTACTTGGGCAGCATGCGTGGGCCTCGTGATTCTGGTGTGAGTGGAGAAGTGTTCGGTTCGCTGCAGCGGTGTACGTGCGGGCGTGGCGGGGATCAGTTCGTCCGATCCGCGGTCGTGGCCCCGCCGCTGCGGCTGCGCACCAGCTCGACGAACCGACCCGCGGTCGAGTTGCCGTAGAACTCCTGGACCGAGACCTTCGGCAGTCCCAGCTCCCTGAGCTCGGCGATCACGCGCACGACGAGCAGCGAATTGCCGCCCAGCTCGAAGAAGTTGTCCTGGACGCCCACCTCGGTGCCGAGGCGCCGCCGCCAGAGGTCGAGCACGGCCTCCTCCAGCGGATCCGCCGAGGGGGCGTCGGCCGGAGTGCTGCGCCCGCCGTCCCGGACGACGGCCGGTGTCGGCCCGCTGCCGAGGGTGGGCAGACGGGAGGCGTCCAGCTTCCCGTTGATCGTCAGGGGGATGGCTTCCACGGGAGTGAGGGTGGTCGGGACCATGTAGTCGGGGAGAGTCCTCCGCGCGTGCGACAGCACCTCCGCCGGGCGTGCGCCGGCCCTCAGCACGGCGTACGCGTCGATGCGCGCGGTCGTCGGATCGCCCTGGTCTCCGGGATCGAGGGCGACGGCCGCGGCGAGGACGTCGGCTGAGGAGAGCAGTACGTGGCGGATCTCGTCGAGCTCGATGCGGAAGCCGCGAAGCTTGACCTGGCTGTCGATCCTGCCCAGGTGCTCCAGGCGGCCGTCGGGCAGAAGCCGGCCCTTGTCGCCGCTGCGGTAGATCCGTCCCCGGCCGGACGGGGCGAGGACGAACCTCTCCGCCGTCAGCTCCGGCTGTCCGAGGTAGCCGTCCGCGACCCCCGCGCCCCCGACCCAGATCTCGCCCGCGGCACCGGCCGGCAGCAGATGCCCCCGGTCGTCGCGCACGCTCACCGACCATCCGGGTAGCGGGCGGCCGACGCAACGCGAGCCGCGCAGGGCCGATTCCGGAGTGATCGTCTCGGCGGTCACGTGCACGGTGGTCTCGGTGATCCCGAACATGTTGACCGGACGGCAGGAGGCGGGCGGGTACCGGGTGAACCAGGGCAGGAGCATGCGGGTGTCGAGCGGCTCGCCGCCGAAGACGATCAGCCGCACGGCGAGCCGGACATCCGAATCCCGGTCGGCGGCCACGAGCTGCCCGAACGCCGACGGCGTCTGACTGAGCACGGTCACGTGCTGCTCGGCGAGGAGTTCGTGGAAGCGGTCCGTGTCACGCGTGATCCAGTACGGGACCACCACGAGCCGCCCGCCCGTGAGGAGACAACCCCAGATCTCCCAGACCGAGAAGTCGAAGGCGCTCGAATGGAACATCGTCCACACGTCGTGCGGGCCGAGCCCGAAGTCCTCCTCCGTGGCGTCCACGAGGGCGAGGACGTTGCGGTGGGGTACCACCACACCCTTGGGCCGGCCCGTGGAACCCGAGGTGTAGATGACGTAAGCGGGCGCGTCCCCGTCCCCTCGGGGTGCCGCATCGGCTCCGGGCGGCGCCGTGGCGGCGAGATCCAACAGCTCCTGCGGACCGACGCGCTTGACACCTCCGACATCGGGAAAGTCCGGCAGATCGGTGACCACCACGGCGACGTCGGCGTGCGCGGTGACGTAGCGCAGCCGATCCTCCGGATAGCGGGTGTCCATGGGAACGTACGCACAGCCTGCCTTGAGCACCGCGAGCAGGGTGACCACCAGCAGGGGGTCCCGTTCCAGGCACACGCCCACCATCCGGCCCGGCCCCGCGCCCAGCCCGCGCAGTGCGACGGCCATGTCCTCCGCCAGCTCGTCGAGTCGGCGGAACGTCAGCTCCGTCCCCGCGCCGCTCACCGCGACCGCGTCGGCACGGGTGCGGACCATCTCGCGGAACCGGTCATGGATACCGGCCTGCGGCTCGGTCGCGTGGGCGCGCTCCCGCGCGGGTCCGGTGCCGAGCAAGGCCATGTGCGATGCCTCGGCAGCGTCCATCGGCATGACGGTGACCGCCGCGGTGTCGTCCCCGCCGGCGGCCAGCTGCGCGGCGACTCGCGCCACCCCGCGCGTGAACGCCTCGGCCACCGCGGTCGCCACGACGGCCGGGTCGTACGTGCAGCTGCCCCGAACGGACCCGTCGGGTTGCCGTACGGCGTGCAGCGTGAGGGGGAAGTACGGCGCGAGGCAGGGCCGGTAGACCTGCCCGGCCACGGCGTCGCCGAGAACCACTCCGACGCAGGGCAGGACGGCTCCGACGGCTTCGGCAGACGGCGTGCCGGCGCCGCCGAGCGTGTACGAGACGTGGTTCGCGAAGGCGGCCGGCCGCTCCCCCTCGACGGGAGAGAGACCGAGTTCGTAGACGCACATCATGTCCCGCGCGTGCGGGCCGCCGTCCGGGTCCAACACTCCTACGCGAGGCGACTCGGCCGTCTCGTAGCGGGAAAGGACGACGGCTGCGGCGAGGGCGAGCAGGGAGACGTCCAGTGGCCGTCCGGCCGGCACCTCGAAGGGAATGGGCTCCACGGGGCCCGGGGTGTGCGGCTCGCCCAAACCCCACGCGGGCACGGCCGCCGAACGCGGCAGCGCGGGGGCGGAGTGCGGCGTGACGCGCAGTTCGGCGCCCGTGGCGAGGGCGTTCGCCGTCCGGTCCAGGTCCGTGCGGGACAGGGTCGCGCGGTCGGCCACGAGGACCAGCACACCGGCTCCGTCGCCGTAGCGGACGAGTACGACGCGCAGGCGTTGTGCGGAGTGCAGCGGGCGCTCGGCCTCGCGCCGCACGTACCGCGGCGCCGCCGGATCAGTGGACGAGACCGGTGCGGGGGACTCCCAGAAGCTCCAGCCCGCGACGCCTCCGGCGATGCCCGTCAGGCGCTGGTGCAGAACTTCCGCAGTCGGCGGGTTCGGGCAGGGCGCCACCAGACTGTGGAGGGAGGCGTGAGCCCGCAGGGGTCGGTGGATGGCCACCATGGGAATCTCCTGTTCGAACTGCGAGGTGGTACGGGTACCGGAGCGGGTCTCAGCGAGTGGTGAAACCGCCGTCGACCGTGAGTACGCTCCCTGTCACCCGGCGGGAGTCGTCGGCCGCCAGCCACAGGGCGGCTCCGGCGATGTCCGTCGGGTCCATCAGCGCGTTCATGGGCTGGGCTTGGAGGAAGACCTCCTCGTGCTCCTCGACCGACACGTCGAGGGACCGGGCGATCTCGGACAGCATGCGCCCGTCCACCGCCGGGTCGTCGCGCACCGAACCGGGGCACAGGGCGTTGACCCTGACCCGGTGGGGGGCGTAGTCCAGGGCGGCCGCCTTGGTCAGGCCGACGAGACCGTGTTTCGCGGCCACGTACCCTGCGAAGTGCCGGTAGCCGACCAGGCCGGCGGTCGAGGAGACGTTGAGCACGCTGCCGGACTGGTTCGCGATCATCCCCGGTGCCACGGCCCGCATCATGCGCCAGGCCCCCGAGAGGTCGACGTCGAGCATCATCGCCCACTCGTCATCAGTGATCTCGTGGACGGCCTTGCCGGAAGGAGCCGCGATCCCGGCATTGTTCAGGAGCACGTCGACCCTCCCGAAGCGGTCGAGTGCCCGCTCCACGCCGGCCGCGACGGACCCGCTGTCGCGGACGTCGAGACTCAGGGAGAGCACTGCGGCGCCCTCCTGTCGGCACAGCCGAGCCGTGTGCGTGAGCTGTGCCGCCGAACCAAGCGGGTAGGGCACGCCGTCGATGTCACCTCCGATGTCGGCGAGGGCGAGGGAGGCGCCCTCGCGCGCGAACCGGACCGCGCAGGCGCGGCCCAGGCCCCGGGCCGCGCCGGTGATGAGAGCGACCTTGCCTTCCAGGGCGCGGCCCCCGCTCATCCCAGGACCCCGCCCATCGTGTCGAGGAGCCGCTCGGCGGACTCCGCCAGGTACATGTGGCCTCCCGGGAGTTCCATGTACGTGAAGCCACCCCGTGTGGCCGCCGCCCACTGCCCGGCTTCCCCCTCAGAGACGAGCGTGTCCTCGGCTCCGCGCAGTGCCGTGATCGGGACCGAGAGGGGGTCAGCCGAGGAGGGCTTGTAGTCCTCGTGCATTTCCGTGTCGGCCCGCAACGTCGGCAGCAGTACCTCGCGCAGGGTGGGGTCGTCCAGGGCGGGGTGGCGGTATCCGGCGAAGCGCGCGACCTGTTCGACGAACTCGTCGTCGCCGAGACCGGTGGCCCGCTCGCTGCGGCCCGTCCAGGGGCCGGGCGATCCGCTGACGAACAGGTGGCACAGCTCGACCGTTCCACGGGCTTCCAACTCCCTGGCCAACTCGAAGGCGAGCACCGCACCGAGACTGTGGCCGAAGAGCGCGACAGGGCCTTCGGCCCTCACTTCCAGGGACCGAAACAGATCGCGGGCGGCGGTCTGCGCGTCGGTGTGCGGCTGCTCTCCGAACCGCTCCTCGCGTCCGGGCAGCTGGAGGGGAAGGATGCTCGTTCCCGCCAACCGGTTCTTGGGCCAGGCCCGGTAGAAGCCGGCCCCTCCTCCCGCGAACGGCAGACAGACCAATGACTTCGACATGCTGGATCGCCTTCCTGTGAATCGATGGGGCTGTACGGGTGCCGCCGCGAGCGCGAGCCGGCCCCGCGGACGGGGGACAGCCCCTCCTGGCGGGCACCGTCGTGCGGGGGTACCGACGGTCAGGCCGCCCGCCGGCGTCGCACCGCGGTGGCGGTGAGGAGGGCCACGGCCACGAGGCAGCTCACGGCGGGCGCGGCGAGCGCGATGTGCAACGGCAGCGCGGTCAGACCCAGACCGCTGGCCGCGAACCCGCATGCCCCCGTCGTGTAGAGCCAGCCGAACCCCTCGGAGCGCCGGTGCTCCGGAATGGTCTTCTCGACTGCGTAGGAGCGGATCGCGTTGAGCGGAGCGGTGCACAGGCCCGCGACGACCACGACGGCGAGCAGCGAGGCCCAGCCGCGTGCCTGCCCCACCCCGACGGCCGCCACGGCCACCACCGCCAGGAGTGCCCCCGCCTGCGTTCCGGGGCCGCCGGGGAGCCGGTCCGTCAGGACGGTGTAGCCGATTCCGGCGAGGGCGCTGCTCACGGCGAGGACCGTGATGATCGCCCCGCCGCCGAAGGTGCCCGACCCCAGGCTCTGGGCCAACGGCAGGGCTGCCGTTTCGATGGCGCCGAGGGTGTGGCTGAAGGCGACGCCCACCGCGACCCAGGCGATGAATCCCAGATTCCACAGCGGTTCGCGCTGCTTCTCGGAGCGGTCCTGCTCACCCTGGTCGTCGTCCTCGGGCGGGTCGGTCGGGGACGGACGTGCCGCCGTACGCGAGAAGGCCAGCAGGAGGGCCAGTACGGCACAGCCGCCGGCCATCGCGGCCACGCCGCCGAGCCGGCCGAACAGCACGATCGCGGCCCCCGCGATCAGCGGGGCTCCGACCACCAGCAGCTCCATCACGGTGGCGTTGATGGCGAGCGCGCGCTGCACCAGCCTTTCCGGAACAGCCGAGTTGAGGAGCGTACGGGTGAGTCCGGTCAGGCCGCCGAGGCCGAGGCCGGCCACCGCGCACAGCAGGCACAGCACTGCCAGCGGCGCGCCGAGGCCGGCCGCCAGACCGACCGATGCCAGCCCCAGTGCCGCCAGGGACGCGGAGGCCACCTGAACGGTCCGGCCCGACGTACGGTCCGCGACCTTGCCGATGAGGCCGGAGGAGACGACGTCGGCGAGGATCAGCGAGGCCACCATGACGCCGCCGTCCTTCGCGGAACCGGTACTCACCGCGGTGAGACCCGCGAAGGCGATGGCCGCCATCAGGGCGGGCCCGTTCACGAGCTGGACGATCAGGGTCCAGACCCAATAGGGCCGGTGGCCGAGCAGTTCCCGGACGGGACGGGCGGGGGCCGTTCGCTCCGGCGCCGGCGCTCCGGTGGTCATACCGCCTCCTGCTCGCCCGGCACGCGCACCCCGGACATCCGGCGCACGCGCGCCGCCAGCAGATCGAGGCCGGCCGAGAGCTCGGACGCCGACCCTCCGAATCCGACCCGGATGCGGTCGGGGTGGTCGAAACAGTCACCCGGCACGACGAGAACCCCGTCCTCCGCTTCGAGGGCGTCGCAGAATGCGGTCACGTCCGGCACTCCCACGAGGCGGGGGAAGGCGGTCACGCCGCCGAGAGGGGTCGGCAGCTCGATCCGACCGGAATTCCGTGCGGCCCAGTCGAGGAGCAACGCCCGGTTCCCGAAAGCGAGTTCCCGGTGCGGGGCCAGCACCTTGTCGGCCTGCTCCAGGGTCACCGCCGCCAAGTGCTCTGCCACAGGTGACGTGCTGATGGTGAGGTAGTCGCGAAGCCGCACCATCTCGGGTATCAGCCGCGGCGGGGCGACGCACCAGCCGACGCGCAGGCCGGGAAGACCGTAGGCCTTGGACAGCGTCGAGAAGGACAGCGCCCGCTCCAGCCGACCGGTCGGCTCGGGCAGCGGATCGCCATCGTGGGCCAGCTCTGCGAAGGACGCGTCCCAGAGCAGGTGGCAGCCGTGGCTGTCGACCAGTCGGAGGAGCTCGTCGTACTGCGTGCGGGAGAGGGTCGTCCCTGTGGGATTGTGGGGGAAGTTGACCACGACGGCGCGAGTGCGCGGCGTCAGCACCGCCCGCAGTAGCTCCAGATCCGGAACGAATCCGTCCTCGGCGCGCAGTTCCCACGTCCGCAGACGGGCACCGAGGGCTTCGGCGATGGAAGAGAGAGACTGATAGACGGGGCGCAGGGTGACGATTTCGTCCCCGGGCTTCACCAGGGCGGCGATGGCGAGGAAAAGGCTCTCGCTCGCGCCGTGGGTTGCCATCACCCGGTCCGCATGTCCCGGCGCGTAGCGAGCGGCGATGGCCCCTCGCAGTCGCTCACTGCCCGTCGACGGGCTGTCCCGGAACGGAATGGCGTCCAGCTCCGCGCTGTCGATGCCCAGGCTCCGACGCAATTCGCCGAGCGTGCACGGGGTCAGACCGGAACTGGAGATGTCGTAGCGGGCGGAGAAGTAGCGGTTGCGCAGCCAGTCCTCGAGCAGGGCGGGCGCGATGTCGTGCAGGGTCACGTGCTCTCCTTCAGCCGATCACACGTGTGGCCGCGCCGGCGCGATCAGCACGGGTGCGCCGCAGGTCCGCGACGACGTTGACGCGCTTGAGCCAGCGGTCCCGGCCGTCGTAGCGCGGGCGGAAGGAACGCCGGCCGTGCACCACATTGCGGTTGTCGACGAACGCGATGTCACCGGGCTCCAGGACGAAGTCGTACAGCTGCTCGTCGAGGTGGGCGATGATCCAGCGCAGCGCCTCGGACGCGTCGGCGTCCCCGTCCCGGGCGACCGTGAAGTCCCTGTCGATCCGCAGCACCGGTGCGTCAGGGCTTCCGCCGAGGACGGACACCGGCTCCTGCTCCTTCTGCTGTTGCGCGAGCCGGGCGAAGGCCTCCGGATTCGCCCCGCCGCCATCGGAGTTGTTGGCCGCGTCGTGGGAGGAGTCGGGGAGGATGTGGAACCGTTCCTGCGCCAGGACGTCGGCAATCACATCCGGAACTCGCGCGAGGTCGACACCCGCGAGCGTGGTGGGAATGCGCTCCGGTGACCGCAGACAGTAGAGCCCGACGTAGTCGGCACGCGACACGGAGAAGGCGTCCTCGGTGTGCCATCCCAGCTCCTGCTCGCTGCAGGAGCTGACCAGGCTGTCCTCGTACCCCGGGATGGGCAGCACATCGGTGATCACCTTGCCGTCCTGCTGAGTGGCCCACCCGATGGCGTCTCCCAGCAACGCCGCGTACAGGGACAGCAGTACGGCGTGCACCCGACTTTCCGGCGTATCCGCGTCGCGCCAGTGCGTCGGCGTGTCCTCCAAAGCCGTCCCGTCCACGCGATTGCCTTTGATGACCAGTGCGTGCAACCTGTCGTGCAGCCGCGCCGAGTTGACGGCGGTCCTCAGGGATCTGGGCAGATCCGCGGCGAGGACCGGAGCGTCCCGCTGGAACTCCGGGGCTGACGCGCTCCCGTACGCCGACAGACACGTCTCGGCCAGCGCGAGGCCCTGTGCCGCCTCCTCCTCGGAGAGACCGTACGTGACCACAGGCGGTTGATCGTCGCTCGCGAGAAAGATGGATGGGTCGGTCACGCTCTTGGTCATTGCTGTTTCACCCCCGGCCTGCGGCAGCGTGAGCCGCGCAGGCCTGTCGTCGGTTGCGGTGGAGCAGTTTTCGGGCTGGTCACTTCGGCGTGCCGAGCGTGCCGAGCGTGCCGAAGGGAGGGCCGCTGAGCCGTACGGTGCGAGCTGCGCACGCGTCGACATCGGCGCGTCGGCAGTGGTCGTCGGGTACCGGGCAAGCTCCCGCGGAGGCGCGGGGCGCCGGCCGACTCGGCAGGGTGTTGCCCTGCGGGTGCGACGGTGTCAGGTTGCCTTAGTCAGGATGGCCTCAGTGCCGCGGGTCTGCGGCGGGCGGCCGACGCTCAGGGCCGGACGTGAGCGGTGTGGTGTGCGCTCGAGGAGCTCTGCGGTCGAACGGTTCCGCGGCCCAAGCGCATCAGAGGGGCCACGTCTGGCGCTGGCATGGATTCCGCAGCCAACATCCTCCCCCGAGAATGGAATTGAGCTTCCGTATGTCGGAAACCTAGCGACGGTAGGTGAGGGGGTCAACCGAATTCCGAATGGTTGATGCAATAGCCAAGCCGCTCCTCCGAACTTCTGTGTGATCGACTGATGTCGACAAGCGCCGCCGATGGACTCCAGGGCTTCAAGCGCCGCGAACGGCTGGCCCATCAGCAGGAGTTCGGGTGTTTCCGCATTGCGGACCACGCCGTCGGTTCCGTCGGATGCGCCGGCTCGAGCCGGCGGCCGTCTGGCCGATGCCGGCTTCAGCGACAGCCTTGCCTCGGTGAAGTCCTGCTGCACGCGGTGGGCTCCGGCGTCGAACCCGTCGTAGAAGCGGGCGTTGGCGCGCTTGCGCTGGACGCGGCGACTCCAGTCCGCCGTCTACCGTTAGTGACGGTAGGCGCCTTGGGGGAGCCAACGTTCGAGCAATTCGGGGCACCCGCCTTCAGCCTCCAGTCGGCACGCCGGTTTCCGGTGCTGGTTCGGTGCTGACTTCCGCGTCTAGGTGAGGACAAAACACCAGGTCATAGCCCGGGGCGGTGAGTTGTCGTACCACTCGATGGTGGTCCCGACGAGACTGGCGGCGACGATCCTGCGTATGCCGGACGGACTCGTTCTGCTGGCTGCGGGGGAGACCGTGTGCACCACTTCCAGGGTGTCTGCGGGGACGTCGGGTGTCGCCGCAACGTAGAAGTCCATAGGTCAGCGTCGTATGTGGCGGACCATCACATTCACAGGCCGACTTGTGTGCCACACCACCACACAGCCGCCACCTCTCGACCCGTGAGGGAGCCGGTGGGGAGGAGGGCCGACTCGCGGGAAGCGGCACCGCCGAATGCTGCGTGGCCGCCTGGACTCTGCAGATCCTTCGGGTACTGCACGAAAAGCGGGTGCCGGCAACGTTCTTCGTCGTCGGCCGGCATGTGGCCGAGCACCCCGAGCTGGTCCGGGCGCAGACGGCCGCCGGGCACGAGGTGGGCCTGCACACCTTCACCCACGCCGACCTGGCCACCGCGCCGGTGTGGCAGACCCGCCTGGAACTCGCCGCCAGCCGCGCCGTCCTGGCCGGAGCCACCGGCCAGAACACGATCCTCCTGCGACCGCCGTACTCGTCCATGCCCGACGCGGTCAGCAACCGCGACTGGCACGCGGCCCTGCGCACCGGCGCACTCGGATACCTGACCGTCCTGTCCACCCGAGACGGACTCGACTGGGAGGCACACACCCCCCAGGACATCGTCGACGGCGCCGCACCCCAGGACGGCCGCGGAGCCGTCGTCCTCCTGCACGACGGCGGCGGCGACCGCTCCCGGACCGTCGCCGCCCTGGGCCGGCTCATCGACACCCTCAAGGCACGCGGATACCGCTTCACCACCCTGACCCAGGCGGTCGGCCTGCCGCCCCAGACGGCCCCGGCCCCCGCGTTCGACCGCTGGTACGGCACCGCCCTGATCGGCCTGATCCAGGCAGCCGTCGCCGTGCCCCCCCGCCGCCGCGGGGCTGCTGTACGTCGTCGCGCTGCTCACCACCGCCCGCCTGCTCCTGCTCGGCGCGGCAGCGGCAGCGCACCGAAGGCGCACCCGCCCCGAGGCGGTGCCCCTTCCCCTGCCCCGCGTCTCCGCGGTCGTGCCCGCCCACAACGAGCGGGCGACCATCGCCTCCTGCGTACGGGCCCTGCTGGACGGCGGCTGCCCGGACATCGACGTCGTCGTGGTCGACGACGGCTCCACCGACGGCACCGCGGCCGCGGCCCGCACCGTGGCGGACCCCAGGGTGCGGGTCGTGACCCAGCCCAACCACGGCAAGCCCGCCGCCCTGAACGCCGGCGTCGACCACGCCGTCCACGACGTGATCCTCATGGTCGACGCGGACACCGTCATCGCCCCGGGGGCGGTGGCACACCTGGCCGCCGCCATGGCCGACCCCACCGTCGGCGCCGTGGCCGGGAACACCAAGGTCGCCAACCGCACCGGCCTGCTGTCCCTGTGGCAGCACCTCGAGTACGTCATGAGCTTCGGCCTGGAACGCCGCCTCTTCGACCTGGTCGGCGCCAGTCCCACCGTCCCCGGAGCCATCGGGGCCTTCCGCCGATCAGCCCTCGCCTCCTGCGGCGGCATCAGCGCCGACACCCTGGCCGAGGACACCGACATCGCCATGGCCCTGTGCCGCCAGGGCTGGCGCGTCGTCTACCGCAGCGACGCCCACGCCCACACGCACGTTCCCACCACCGTCCGCGGCCTGTGGCACCAGCGCCACCGCTGGGCCTACGGCACCCTGCAGTCCCTCTGGAAACACCGTCACGCCGTCAAGGAGACCGGTACCGCCGGCCACCTCGGCCGCCGCACCATCCCCTACCTGCTGGTGTTCCAGCTGCTCCTGCCCCTCGCGGCACCCCTCATGGACGCCGCCGCCCTGTACGGACTCGCTTCCGGCACCACGCCCGTACCCGCGCTCACGTTGATCGTCTTCTGCCTCGCCCAACTCGCCCTCGCCGCCTACGCGCTGCGCACGGACCAGGAGAGCACGCGACACCTGTGGCTCGTCCCGCTCCAGCAGATCGTGTTCCGCACGGCACTGTGTCTGGTCACCATCCACGCCCTGGTCGCCGCAGCTCTCGGAGCCAGTCCCCGATGGCGGAACCCCACCCCAGCCCTTCCGGAGACACCGACAGTGCATTCGGCGATGGCATGAAGTGCCGCTCTCGTCAAGATCCACCCCGAGGAACCATCGCATCCCGGCGGCAGTTCATCCGCCACTACATCCGACCAGGACGCCCGGTTGTCGAGGACCGCCGCGCCAACGCTCCGTCGAATCCCGTCCCTCGCGGCGGCCTGCGGCGCGTGCGCCCGGCTTGAGCGCCAGGCCTTGTCGAGAAGGGAACCCGAATGAACGACACCCCTCGCAGGACCGCTGTGGTCGGCGGTACGCGTGGCATCGGAGCCTCGATCAGTGCGACGTTCGCCCGTTCCGGTGATGACCTGATGTGCACGGGGCGGAGCATTCCCGGAGTCTTCGGTGCGACGCTCCGCGATGCGGCGCAGCGTCCCGGTCAGGTCGTGGAGATGGTCGCGCTCGACGCTGCGGATCCGGATTCGGGGTGCCGTTTGGCGGAGCGGGCGCGCTCGTTGCTCGGGGGGCTGGACGTGCTGTGTCTGAACGCGGGCGTGTTTCCCAGTACGCCGCTGGCCGAGATGTCGCACCGCGACATCCGGGAGGTGTTCGCCGTGAACGTCGAGAGCCAGATGCTCGCCGTCGCCGCCTGTCTGCCCCTGCTGAAGGAGTCGGCGCACGGCCGGGTCGTGCTCACGTCCTCGATCACCGGACCGGTCACCGGCTATCCGGGCTGGAGCCACTACGGTGCCAGCAAGGCGGCGCAGCTCGGGTTCATGCGGACCGCCGCGCTGGAACTGGCCCCGTACGGAATCACCGTGAACGCGGTGGCGCCCGGCAACGTGGCGACGGACGGCCTGACCGGCCTGGGGGAGGAGTACCAAGCCCAGATGGCGGCCACCATCCCCCTGGGCCGGCTCGGCCGGCCGCAGGAGATCGCCGACGCCGTGGCCTTCCTCGCGAGCCGTCAGGCGTCCTACATCACGGGACAGGTCATCACCATCGACGGGGGTCAGACGCTTCCCGAGTCACCGCAGGCCGTACTCGCGGCAGTGAGAACGTGACCGAGGCCGTCGAGCCGGCTGAGCCGACGTCCGACTCGCGTGTGTTCTCCTCCAGGGTGCATGCGTCAGCGGGTGAGGAAGCGGGTGGCGCCGACGTAGACGCGGCCGGTGGAGCCGATGGGCTCCTCCCTGACCGGGTCGCCCGTCCGAGGCGAGTTGATCATCATGGGTTCGCCGTTCCGGGTCCCCGTGTAGATCCCGACGTGGGTGACCTCGGTGCCGGTGGCGGGTCGGAAGGCGACGATGTCGCCGGGGCGGAGGTCCTCCGTACGGCTGATCCTCACGCCCGCGGCCGATCCGGCGGGTACCTGTCCGCCGCCCGCGTCGAACTGCGGCTGGGCGTCGCGGGGGATCGTCACGCCGAGCGCGGAGTAGACCTGAGAGGTGAGACCGGAGCAGTCGTAGCCGAATCCGGAGGTGCCCGACCACAGGTAGGGCAGGCCCAGGAAGGCGCGTGCGGCGGCGACCACGTCCGCGCCGCTCGGCGCGGACGGCACCCTCGCCAGGTCGCCGGCCCGGAAGAACACCCGGCCGCCGCTCGGGGAGTGGGCGGTGACCACTCCGGGCAGCGGGCCGGCCTCCACCGGGAAGGAGGTGTTGTACGAGTACTCGCCGGTCTGCCCGGATCCGGGGCCGTCGAGCGCGGCCCGGGCGGTGGCGAAGCCCCGGGCGGTGGGGCGGGCGACGCGTTCCTCGTGCGTACCGCCGGGCGGGCGCCGGTGCTCCGAGGTCAGTTGGCGGTCGGGGATCCAGCCGGGGTAGGCGCCCCGTCCGGCCTGGTCCCTGGGGGTGGGCTGGCCGTGCACCCATACGTGGTCCCAGAGCAGACCGCCGTGCCACTCGCTGCGGTCGACGGTCACCCGGATGCCGTGGAGGGCCTGCGTCTCCCCGGCGACCTCGCGCCGCTCGTCCAGGGTCATGCCGGCCAGCCAGCCCCGGACGTCGGCGGGATTGGTGGTCGCCGGGGCGTCCACGGGGCGTACCTGTTCGGGGCTGACCCAGACCTGGGCGACCGTCACGTCGACGTAGCACGTCGGGGCGCCGTCGCAGGCGCGTGGCGCGGCGGACGCGGAGGAGGGGGCGGTGGGGGCGGTGGGGACCGCTGTAGCCGGAGGAGCGAGGGCGAGGAACGCTGCGGCAGCGGCAGTCAGGACGGTCTTCACGGAGTACATGCGTCGATCCTGTCCAGGATGCCGCACCCGCGAACCGCGCCGGCCCGGCAGGCCCCCCAACGGGTCGTGGAATCGGCTTGATGCGGACGTCGCTGTCCGCCACCGCCCCGTGCCGGGGCTGTGCCCGGTCTTCCTCGGCAACGCTCCCCGGGGTATCACGGCCTTGGCCGGAGCGGCGCTGCCGGCCCCGCACCGGGGTACCGGCCGTCCCCCGCTCGACCCGCCGGGGTCCTCCAGCTCATGTCCGCCCCCGGATGTGGTCGGATCCGAGTGCGGCGGCACGGGGAGTCGCGGCAGGGCCTCCGCCTCCGGAGGCCGGGCGGCGTCGGAGCAGGCTCATCGCGAGGACGAGGGCGGCTGCCGAGCCGTAGGCGAGGTTGGTCAAGGTCTGGTGGAAGCCGAAGGTCGGGCCGAGGAGGTAGACGGCGGCGCCCGCGAAGGGGATGCCGAGCCATTCCCAGCGTCCGTCCAGGGCCACGAGGGCGATCAGGAGCAGGGCGTACCAGGAGTAGCCGGGCGTCAGGAGGACGAAGGCCCAGCCGGTGACCAGCAGGGCGCCGCTCCAGGGGCGCCGGGGATCGCCGCGCCGCATGACGTGGAGGGCCACGGCCGCGAGGACGAGGGCCAGCGCCGGGAGCGCCCAGGTTCCGGGCAGGACGAGGCGCAGGAGCGAGTAGCGGGACCCGGCCGAGGGGTCGTCGTAGCCCTCCTCCTCGACGTAGCCGCCGAGGTAGCCGAAGACCGATCCGTGCGAGAGGAGGACGTACGGAAGGTAGGCGAGGACGGCGAAGGCGGCGGCCGGCAGCAGTACCGCGGCCGCGTCACGGACACGCCGGACCCCGGACAGTGCGCCGGGCAGGACGACGGCCGGCATCAGCTTGGTCGCGACGGCGGCGCCGATCAGCACCCCGCCCGCCGCCCGCCGGGTGAGGGCGCGCGAGGCCACGAGTCCGAGGCCCGCAACCGCGAGGAGTACGCCCAGCACGTCGATGTGCGCGTTGTTGACCGCTTCCAGGGGGACGGCCGGACACCAGGCCCAGTACGCGACCCTGCCGAGGTCGTCGCCGCGCCGTCGCAGGACGAGGAGGAGTGCGCCCGTCACGGCGAGTGAAGTGAGCGCCGCACCGATCTGCAGCGGCTTGTGCCGGGCGCCGGCGGGGGAGAGGCGGTCGACGGCCAGGAAGTACGCCTCGGCGACGGGAGGGTAGATGGTGTGGACGGCCGGCCTGTTGATGCGGGTGCAGTGGGGCGCGCCCCCGGCGCCGGGGATCGGGGCGACACCGGGTTCCCGGCACGCGACCCCGGTGGGGAAGAGCCAGGGGTCGCGCAGCCGGTCGAGGGCCGGGTCCTGCGGGGCGTGGTCGTACGGGGAGATGCCGGCCGACTGGACGCGGCCGTCCCAGGCGTAGCGGTACGAGTCGGTGCTGGTGCGGGGCGGTCCCAGCAGCCCCGTCACCGTGACGGCGACGGCCCCCGCCACGACCAGCCACCCGACGTGACGGCCCGGGACCCGGCGCAGCGCGGCCAGGGCCGTGGCGAAGAGGGCCCACGAGGCCGCGTACCACCAGAACAGGCCCACCGGGTCGCTGAAGTACCCCCCGTACCGGACGGTGAGGGCGAGGAGCGCCGTGAGGACGGTGAGGGCGGCGAGGGCGAGCAGGGTGGCAACGGGCGCGGTGCGTACGGAGAGGGCTTTCACCCGGGCAAGGGTCCCAGGAGGCGGACCTCCGGTGATCGGTGGCGCTGCGGGCGTCCCCGTTTCGTAAGGTGTTTCGGCGGCCTGCGCGGGCCCCGCCGGGGGTGTGATGGGGGCATGCGTCTCACCCTGCCCCCGGGGCCGCCCGTCACCTTCAAGGCGCGCCTGCACGATGCCCGTACGGCGACCGCGATCGGCCGCCTCCTCGGCCTGGCCGTGGTCGTCTGCTTCGCGACCGGCGTGCTGAGCCACGTCCTCCAGCACCCGCCGGGGTGGCTGGCCGACCGGCTGCCGAGCCGCCCGTACTGGGGCTACCGGGTCACCCAGGGCCTCCACGTGGCGTCCGGGATCGCGGCGGTCCCCCTGCTGCTGGCCAAGCTGTGGACGGTCTACCCGCGGCTGTTCGCCTGGCCGCCGGTGCGGTCCCTGCGACACGCCGTGGAGCGGATCTCCGTGGCCGTCCTCGTCGCGGCCGCCCTGTTCGAGCTCTTCACCGGACTCCTGAACACCTTCCAGTGGTACCCGTGGCCGTTCAGCTTCGTTCCCGTGCACTACGCGGTCGCCTGGCTCCTCCTCGGTTCCCTGCTCCTGCACCTGGCCGTACAAGGGCCGAAGATCCGGGACCACTTCACCCGGCGGTCCCCCGGGACCCTGGCCCTGCCCGCAGCCGACGGGCCGGACCGGCGCCAGCTCCTCCTCGGCGTCACGGCCGCGGTCGGAGCGGTGACGCTGACCACCGTCGGACAGTCCGTCACCGCACTGGGCCCGCTGGATCTGTTCGCCCCCCGCAGCCCCTCCCACGGGGTACAGGGGCTCCCGGTGAACAGGACCGCGGCAGCCGCACGCGTCACCCGGGCCTCGCTCGCCGACTGGCGGCTCACCGTGACGGGTCCGCGCCCGTACGCGCTGACCTTGGACGAACTGCGCGCGATGGCCCAGTACGAGGTGACGCTGCCCATCGCCTGCGTCGAGGGCTGGAGCAAGTCCGCGCACTGGACCGGAGTACGGGTAAGGGACCTCCTGGAGCGGGCCGGTGGCGGTCCGCGCTCACGGGCCCGGGTGGTATCGCTCGAGGAAGCGGGCGCCTATCGGGTGATGGAGATGGGCCGGCTCTACGCGCAGGACCCGCTCACGCTGCTCGCGCTGCGCCTGAACGGCGCCGTGCTGTCCCTGGACCACGGCTATCCGGCGCGGATCATCGCGCCGAACCGGCCCGGTGTGCTCCAGACCAAGTGGGTCGGCCGGCTGGAGGTCGCGTGAGGAGCGTCCGGTACGTGACGGGCGGGATCGGGCTGCTGTGCGCGGCCTGGGGCGGATGGCTGCTGCTCCGGCAGCCCGAGCCGTGGCGGATCGCCGTGTGGCTCGGGGGAGCAGTCGTGGTGCACGACGCGTTCGTCGCGCCGCTCGTGTGCGCGGTCGGGGCCCTCGCCGCCGTCGCGGGTTGGCGCCTGCGCGGAGTTCCGCGTGCGGCGCTCATCGTCGCGGGCTCCCTGACGGTGATCGCGCTCCCCCCGCTGCTGCGCCCCGGCCCCGTGGCCAACGCGACCGTGCTGCCCCTCGACTACCCGCGCAACTGGCTGCTGGCCATGGGGGCCGCCGTGCTGTTCACCGTCGCGTACACCGTCCTGCGGGCGTTGACGCGGCGGGCCGGCCGCCGTACCTGACGGCCGGCCCCGCGACGCAGGCCGCCGGGCCGGGGTCCGCACTGCTGCGGACCCCGGCCCGGCGGAACCGTGCGGCCCGCCGGTCAGCGGGTGAGGTGCACGAAGTGCCGGCCCGCCGCCTGCCAGCTGTCGTACGGGGTCCAGCCCGCGGGCTTCGCCTCGCCGCACAGGGCGCGGGTGCCGAGCCGGGCCCACCAGAAGGACGCCCCGCGCCCGCCGGCGCCGTCCTCGACGTACACCTCGACCCGCTCGTCGACGTCGGCGGCCGCCACCTCGACGAGGAGGGATCCGCCGGGTGCGGCCAGTGCGGCGGTCCGGCGCAGCAGTGCGCCGGGGTCCCCGCCGATGCCGATGTTGCCGTCCATGAGCAGGACGGTGCCCCATCCTCCTTCGCGGGGAAGCGGTTCGAAGACGGACCGGCACAAGGCGCTGCCGCCGGCCCGGACCGTGAGGGCCACCGCCTCGGGGGTGACGTCCACACCGAGCGCGGCGTGTCCGAGTCCGGCGAGTGCGGCGACCAGACGGCCCGGCCCGCAGCCGATGTCGAGGACGGGGCCGGTACACCGGGCCAGCACGGTGTCGTCGGCCGCGTCGGGCCCGGCGCACCACCGCTCGACTTCGAGGGGGAGCAGCCAGCCGTCGTGACGCCGGAGGAACAGGGGGCCCTGGCCGGCGCGCAGGGCGTGGGAGTACGGGTCGGCCTGCCAGGCCGACCTCGACGGTTCGGTGAGCTGGGCGGTCATCCCGTCACCGCGCACAGGCCGGAGTGCAGTGCGGCGAAGCGGGTCCACGGTGCGGCGGCGGCGACCCGCCGGGCATCGGCGGGGGTGTCCACGTCGCACAGTCCGGGCAGGTCGCGCACCGCCAGCCCCGCGTCGGTCAGCCGCTGCCGCTGCACCTTCCCCGTGTGTGCCACGGACATGGGGACGCCGAGCAGGAGGGCCGGGTCGGGGTCGGCCAGGCCGAGCGCCCAGAACCCGCCGTCGTCGGCCGGCCCGAACCAGGCGTCCGCCTCGGCGAAGTCGAGCCCGGCCGCGAGCAGGCCCGGGGTGACCTGCGGAGTGTCCATGCCGATCAGCAGGGCCGGTCCCGCGGCCAGGGCGAAGGCGGCGGCCAGCCGGACGTCCAGGCCGCCGGCGGACTGCGCGACGACCTCGATGCCGGCCGGGACCCAGGGCCCCGGCTGTCCGTCGAGGACCAGGACGCGCCGCCGGGCAGGGGTGGCCAGGACCGCCGCGAGGGTGTCCTCCAGTGCGGCGCGCGCCAGGTCCGCAGCCTGCTGCGGGGTGAAATGCGCGGTCAGGCGGGTCTTCACCCGGCCCGGCACGGGGGCCTTGGCGATGACGAGCAGGGTGCTCATGCGGAGATCCCTCCGGTGCGTGCGGGCCGGGCGACCGGCGGCTCGGCCAGGACCCTGCGCATGTCGCGGACGGCGTGCCAGGTGCCCCGCCAGGTGCCGGTGACCTTGGACTTGCCGGCACGGGGCAGGTAGGGGACGTCGGTCTCGGCCACCCGCCAGCCCGCGTCGGCGGCCCGTACGACCATTTCGAGCGGGTAGCCGCTGCGCCGGTCGGTCAGCTCCAGGCCGAGCAGGGCCTCGCGGCGGGCCACCCGCATCGGGCCGAGGTCGTGCAGCCGCAGTCCGGTACGGCGGCGCAGCATCCGCGCCAGGGCGGCGTTCCCGGCCCGGGCGTGGGCGGGCCAGGCACCCCTCGCCTGGGGACGGCGGCGGCCGAGCAGCAGGTCCGCCTCCCCGGCGGCGACCCGCTCGGCCATGGGAGCGAGCAGGCCGGGGTCCATGGAGGCGTCACAGTCGCAGAAGCAGACGAACTCGGCGCGGGCGGCGAGCAGCCCGGCGTGGCAGGCAGCGCCGAAACCGCGCCGGGCCTCGTGCACGACGGTGGCACCGAGGGAGCGGGCGATGTCGGCCGAGCCGTCGGTGGAGCCGTTGTCGACGACGACGGCCCGCCACCCGGACGGCACGCGCGCCAGCACCCAGGGCAGCGCCTCGGCCTCGTCGAGGCAGGGGAGTACGAGGTCCGCGCGGGGCGGACGAGCAGAAGGAGTCACCCTCCACACCGTAGGAACCGGAAGGAGGAGAAGGGCGTCGTGAGACCTTACGAAACGCGGACACCGCGCCGCCCGGCGGCAGCCGCGGCTCCGCACGGCACGGTGCGGTGACACCCTGGGGGCATGGCAATCAGCAATGACACCGGTTCCGCTCCCGGCCCCGCCCCGGGCGGGGGCGTCGCGGGCCGGATCCTGGTCGTGGACGACGACCCGACCGTCTCCGAGGTCGTGGCGGGGTACCTGCAGCGGGCCGGCTTCACCGTGCACCGGGCTGCGGACGGCCCGGCCGCGCTGGAGGCCGCCGCCCGCCACCGCCCCGACCTCGTCGTCCTCGACCTGATGCTCCCGGGCATGGACGGCCTGGAAGTCTGCCGTCGGCTGCGGGCGAACGGGAACGCGACGCACACCCTTCCCGTGGTCATGCTCACTGCGCGCGGAGACGAAGAGGACCGCATCCTGGGCCTGGAGGTCGGCGCGGACGACTACGTCACCAAACCCTTCAGCCCCCGCGAACTGGTCCTGCGCGTGCGGTCGGTCCTGCGCAGGGCCTCCACCGTGCTCCCGGAGGACGAGCCCGGACTCGCCGCGGCCGGACTGTCCGTGGATCCCGCCGCTCGCCGGGCGACGAAGGACGGCGCGGAACTCGCCCTCACCCTGAGGGAGTTCGACCTGCTCGCCTACTTCCTCCGGCACGCCGGGCAGGTCTGTGACCGGGAGCGGCTGATGCGCGACGTCTGGGGCTGGGACTTCGGCGACCTGTCCACCGTCACCGTGCACGTCCGCAGGCTCCGGGCCAAGATCGAGGAGGATCCCGCCGACCCGCAGCTGATCCGGACGGTCTGGGGCGCCGGATACCGCTTCGAGGCGGGCCCGCACCCGTCCGACCGGTCTCGGACCGCGACGGCAACCGCGACGGCAACCGCGACGGGACCCGGGACGGACGACGGCCGTGCGTGACCTGCTGCTCATCGCCCTCTACGCGTTCCTCGGCGCGGCGGCGGCCGGGCTGCTCGGCGCCGTCGCCCTGCGGATACTGCGCCGCCGCAGCGTGGCCGCGTCCCTGGCCGTCGTCACGGTGGTCGCCGTGTCCGCGATGCTCGCGGGGACCCTCTCCGTAGCCTGGGCCATGTTCCTGTCCTCCCACGACCTCACCGTGGTGACCACGGTCGTCGCCATGGCAGCCGCCGTGTCGCTCGGCACCGCACTGCTGCTGGGCCGGCAGGTCGTCCTGCGCTGCCGGGAACTGCTCAGCGCGGCCAGGAACTTCGGTGAGGACGGCGTCTTCACGGCTCCTGCCGCGCAGGCCCCCGCCGAACTCGCGGCGCTGAGCCGTGAACTGGCCCTCACCAGCGAGCGCCTGGCCGCCTCGCGTGAACGCGAGCGGGCCCTGGAGACCTCCAGGCGCGAGCTCGTCGCCTGGATCTCGCACGACCTGCGGACCCCGCTGGCCGGGCTGCGCGCCATGTCGGAGGCGCTGGAGGACGGCGTGGTGGCCGATCCGGTCCGGTACCACCGGCAGATGCGCGCGGAGGTGGACCGGCTCAACTCCATGGTCACCGACCTGTTCGAGCTGTCCCGCATCCATGCCGGCGCGCTCTCCCTCAGCCCGACCCGGATCTCCCTGTACGACCTCGTGGGCGATGCCCTGGCGGGCGCCGACGCCCTGGCCCGGCAGCACGGCGTACGCCTGGCGGGCGGTGCCGTGGAGCCGGTGCCGGTGGAGGTCGACGGCAAGGAGATGACACGGGTGCTGTCCAACCTGCTGGTCAACGCCATCCGGCACACCCCGGCCGACGGCACCGTCGCCATCGCGGCCGAACGCCGGGCGAACGCGGTGGTCCTGTCGGTCACCGACGCCTGCGGCGGCATCCCGGAAGAGGACCTGCCCCGCGTCTTCGACACCGGCTGGCGGGGGAGCCGGGCCCGTACGCCTCCCTCGGGCGCGGGCCTGGGACTGGCGATCGTCCGCGGCATCGTCGAGGCGCACGCCGGCCACGCGGACGTCCGCAACGTGCCGGGCGGCTGCCGCTTCGAACTGACCCTCCCGGCCCCCGCGTAAGCCCTCTCGGTCGTCCCCCGAGGCCGCCCGCACGGAGGTCGGCACCGCACGGGGGCCGGAACCCCGCGAAGGCCCGAACCCCGCGCGGGCCGACCGGCAACGCCGTCGCCTGGCCCGCGCCACGCCTCCCGCGGGTCCCCGGGTCCGCGGGAGGCCTCAGCCGATGACGCCCGCCGAGGCCCGCTGACCGGCCCGGGCGAACCCGGCCATCCCGTCGGCGAACCCGACTTCCGCACGCCAGCCCAGCTCGGCGCGCAGCCGGGCGGAGTCGGCGGTGATGTGCCGTACGTCGCCCAGGCGGTACTCGCCGGTCACCACCGGCGCGGGCCCGCCGTACGCGGAGGCGAGTGCCGACGCCATCTCGCCGACCGTGTGCGGTTCCCCGCTGCCGGTGTTGTACGCGGTCAGCGCCCCGCCGGCCGTGCCCCCGACGGCCTCCAGGGCCGCGACGTTCGCCGAGGCCACGTCACTCACGTGGACGAAGTCCCGCCGCTGGGCCCCGTCCTCGAAGACCCGGGGAGCCTCGCCACGGGCCAGTGCGGAGCGGAAGAAGGAGGCGACTCCCGCATAAGGGGTGTCCCGCGGCATGCCCGGTCCGTACACGTTGTGGTAGCGCAGCGAGACCGCACGGCCCTCCACGCAGCGGGCCCAGGAAGCCGCCAGGTGTTCCTGGGCCAGTTTCGTCGTCGCGTAGACGTTCCGGGGGTCCGTCGGCGCGTCCTCGCCGACCAGGCCCGGAGCGAGTTCCGCCCCGCAGGCGGGGCAGCGGGGCTCGAAACGGCCCGTGTCGAGGTCCTCGGTCAGCCGCGGCCCGGGGCGGACCGTTCCGTGCCGCCCGCAGGTGTAGCGGCCTTCCCCGTACACCACCATCGACCCGGCGAGCACGAGCTCCCGGACCCCGGCGGCCGCCATCTCCGCCAGCAGCACCGCCGTCCCGAGATCGTTGCAGCCGACGTAGTCGGGCGCGTCCGCGAAGTCCTTCCCCAGCCCGACCATCGCCGCCTGGTGGCACACCGCGTCCACCCCGTGGAGCGCCGCCCGGACCGCTTCGGGGTCCCGTACGTCGGCCCGGACGAACTCGGCGTCGGGCAGCGGCGGGGTGTCGGGGTGGGCAGCGGGCAGCAGGGCGTCGAGGACGACGGGGTCGTGCCCCCGGTCCGTGAGGGCGGTGACGATGTGGGAGCCGATGAACCCGGCTCCGCCGGTGACGAGTACGCGCATGCTCCGGACGCTACGCAGTGCCGGGAGCCGGGGAGGTGTTCCACGACCGGACGTAAGACTTCCGTCATACGGACGCGACGGCACCCTTGCCACCCTGACGGCCCACGGCTCCGTGCCGAGCTCCTGAAGGTCCCCGGCGCGGCGTGGAGGGCGAACACCCACGCGATGCGCCGCCCGAGCCCGTCAGGCCACCGGCGCCGGTGTGTGGGTCCCCGTACTGCCGCGCCCGAGGGCCTGTGCGGCCCGCGCGAGCCTGCGTACCCCCTCGGCCAGTCGGTCGGCGGGGAGCGTGTAGGGCAGCCGGACGTTGCGTTCGAACGCGCCGCCCACCCCGAACCGCGGGCCGGCCGCGATGACCACTCCGTGGTCCGGGGCCACGGCCGCGAGCCGGGAACTGACGGGCTCGGGGAAGGTGGCCCAGAGCGTCATGCCGCCCGCGGTCCGGGGTGCGTGGACTTCGGGCAGGTGCTCGGCGAGCGCCCCGCGCAGGGCGTCCCGCTGGGCGGCGAGCCGCGCGAGCGCGTCGGAACGCCGGGTCCGGCGCGCGTCGAGCAGGACGGCCGTGGCGAGTTGCTCCACCACGGGAGTGCCGAGGTCCGTCGCCGGCCGGAGCTGCTCGATGCGCTTCAGGAGGGACGGGACCGCGCGGATCCAGCCGATGCGCAGGCCGCCCCAGATGCTCTTGGACACGGAGCCGACGCAGATGACCGTGGGCCCGGGCATGGGGGTGTGCGCCGCGAACGGCTCCGGGCCCGGTCCCCCGTCCAGGACGAGGTCGGTCAGGGTCTCGTCGACGACGGCGGGACAGGCCAGCCTGAGACCGCGGCGCACCGCCGTGGGCATGCACGACCCGGTGGGGTTGTGGAAGTCGGGAACCAGGTAGGCGAGACGCGCGGCGCGGCCCGCCGCCAGGAACTGCTCGACGTCCCAGCCGGAGGGCACGACGGACACGGGAAGCAGGCGGGCGCGCGCCTCGGTGAACGCCTTGATCGCGTGCGGGTAGGTCGGGTGCTCGATCAGCACCTTGTCGCGGGGGGAGAGCAGGGCGCGGGCCAGCAGGGCGACCGCGTGCTGCGCCCCGTTGGTGATCAGGATCTGGTCGGGGGCCGTGGGCAGGCCGCGCCGCTCGTACCAGCGGGCGACGGCTTCACGCAGCTCCGCGGTTCCGTACCGGTCGTACCCGTGCTTCTCGAGGTGCCTGGGCAGCTGTTCGAGTGCGGTCGCGAAGGCGGCGTGGAGGATCTCGACGGGTGCGGGCGGGGCCGCGATCGACAGGTCGATGACCGCCGGGTCCGTGCCGACGCCGGTGCGCGTGACCTCCTCGGCCGGTGTGTCGTCGGGCAGCCGTACGGTCGCCCTGGCGCGGGCCCGCGTGGCGAGGTAGCCGTCCTCGACCAGCGTGCGGTACGCGACGCCCACTGTGGTCCTGCTGATGCCGAGCGCGGCGGCGAGGTCGCGTTCGCCCGGCAGGGCGGTGCCCAGGGACAGCCGGCCGTCCAGAACGAGCAGCCGGAGCCGGTCGGAGAGGCGCTGGTGCGCGGGCCCGGCCCCCTCCTGCCAGGTCCCCAGCATGCGGGCGGTCGCGTGCGAACTGGTCTTCACCCGGGCCAGCGTAGCCAATCTGGCTATGGAATCCAGGTCCAGATGCCACGGAAGGTTGCCGCATGGCACCTTCAGCTCCTCCTCTCACCGCCCCAGGACAAGCCTCCTCCCGGACCCGTTCCGGGGCCCGGATCCGCACGCGGCGCACGACCCGCCGCGTCCCGCAGCTCCTGGTCGGCCTCGCCGGGTACGGGGCCTCGGTCATGCTGCTCGTCCAGTCCGGACTCGGCGCGGCCAGCTGGAACGTCCTCACGGAGGGCACCGCACGGACACTCGGCGTCTCCTTCGGCTGGGCGACCAACCTGATCTCGCTCCTCGTGCTCCTCGCCTGGATACCCCTGCGCGAGAGACCCGGCCCCGGCACGCTCCTCAACATCGCCGTCGTCGGCTTCGCCGCGGACGCCACCGCCACCGTGCTCCCAGTCCCGCACGGACTGCCCGCCCAGGCCGGCTACCTCGCCCTCGGCCTCGTCGCCCTCGCCTTCTTCGACGCCCTCTACCTCGGCGCACGGTTCGGTCCGGGGCCGCGCGACGGCATCATGACCGGCCTCGTACGCCTCACCGGCCGGCCGGTCGCCGCGGTGCGCACCGTCATCGAGGTCGCCGTCGCGGCCGCGGGCTGGCTCCTCGGCGGCACGGTCGGCGTCGGCACCGTCCTCGTCGCCCTGCTCCTGGGACCCCTGATCGGCTTCTTCCTCCCCCGCGTGACCGTCAGCCTCCCCACGGAACCGACGCTCACTGGATCAGCGCGATGTGCGGATGGAGCGGGGACGCCGGGCAGAGGTGAATCTGCATGCCGTAGCCCCCGGCGAGGACGACCCCGGTGAAGTTCGCCGGGGGGCTTCCCCGTGGCAGGTCGCCGGCCCGGTCCTCGACGGGGGCCCAGCTCTCGCTGCCACCGTCCCATTCGGTGGAGGCGATCGTCAGCAGCGGGTCCATCCCGGTGTCGCACGCGGGACAGCGCCGGGGCACGGGGTCGGTGAGCCCCCAGTTGCTCCAGCCGCCGACCTTCCAGCCGGGGGAGACCGAGAGGTGGTTCAGGTAGAACTCCTCCGGGGCGGGCCCGTAGGAGCTGCCCACCGCCGGTCCGGCCGCCTGCCACTGGTTCCGGTCGCCCACCTGCTCCCGCAGCTCCCGGCTCAGCTCCATGGGGTTCGGGTACTCGGTGACCTGCTCCGGTGCGAGCAGGCAGGGATCGGGCAGGTAGTCGGCGAACTGGATCGCGGAGGGCTCGGGAGGTGCGCCGAGGACATCGGTGACCTCGGCGGCGGACCGCCAGACCAGTACGGGCCGGGGGTTCGCCGGGTGGTCGAAGGGACACCAGAGGACCTGGAGGAGATCGGCCCCGGGCGGCCCGAGCGTCCGGAGCCGAGGAACGTCCCGCACGTACAGCTGGGCTACGGGCAGCATGGCGGCCGGGCCCTCGGGCCAGGGCCGGCCGGCCTGGAGCCGCTCGTCGGCCGCCAGTTCTTCCGGAGTGGTCCAGGGGCCCTGAGGCTCGCGGCGCCGCCGGTCTTCCATCGCCGCCCGGTGGCGACGCAGCAGCCGCACGTCCGCCGGCGAGGGGCCGGTGCGCGCACCGTGTCCCTCGTGCGGCTCGTCGCAGTGCGGCCACGGCTCGTCGGCGGGCCACAGCAGCGGCCCGCCGACGGAGCTGTCGTGCACGGACGGCGATCCGGGGCGGGGGTGCAGCCGGGTCGCCGTGCGCGCCAGCGGAGCCAGCCGGGGGAAGAGCGCGGTGACGTCGAACGGCCGCGGCGGGGTGGTGCGATGCATGCCGGCTCCCGCAACCACCAACCGGTTGACGTCAGTTTCCGAGGTTGAGCAGCCCGGTGCTCCCCTTGGTGTTGGGGACGCCGGTGATGGGCAGCAAACTCTGTGTACCGTCTGCCCGCTGGATCGCGGCGCTCATGGCGACGCCCGTGGGGATCGTACTGGCGTCGTCCTTGTAGAGGGGGGTCACCTGGTAGTAGACGGCGTCATCCGGCCCCATGGTGGCCGCATCGACCGCGTTCTTCACGTCCGTCTCGAAGGTCCGCATGCTGGGCGTTCCGGTGTTCATTCCCACCTGCCAGCAGGGGACGAGGTTGCTCTGCCCGCCGTCCTCCGTCTGCCCCTTCCCGCCGAGGACCTTGGCGATCAGATGGCACCGGGCGAGCCCGTACGGAGCCGGGGCGCCGGGAGCGGCGTAAGGGCGGGCGAAGGCCTGCGCGTCCTGCCAGCCGGTGATGTCCCCCGAAGCCAGGCTGCCGTCGCCGAGCGTCTTGCGCAGGCAGGCCTGGGCTCCGGCTGCTCGGGTACCGGCCGGGCTGGTCGGGTCGGTCCGGTTGCGGTGCTTGACCGGCTGGGTGCTGTTGAGGATCCACCCGTCGCCGGAATTGGCCTGCAGCATCTTCAGGCACGCGGCCTTCGGCTTGGTGAGGCGCTCCGTCCTGCGCGCCGGCTCCGCTACACAGATGTCGCCGTTCAGGAACTGGAAGTGGGACACGCCGGCGTCGAGTTCAGCTGTGTAAAGACCCTCGTCCTGGTTCTTGTCGCTCGTGTAGCCACCCTGCCAACTGCCGCGCAGGGCGAGGTTGCCCTGACTGGTGTATTCGTGGGTGTAGTTGTTCGGCCCCTTGATGGTGACGAGCCACCTGTAGCCGATGGCCGACCCGCCCAGGACGTCGAACCCGGTCTCCATGGCGAACGGGTGGTGGTTGGGCTTCTCCTTGAGCCTGACCCAGGTGATGCCGCACGGTTTTGGCTCGGCGGCCTGGAGCCGGCTCTCGGCCTGCTGGGCGGCGCGGCGCATGACGAGGTCCTTGTGGGCCGCCGGGATGGGAAGGGTCTTCCCGTCGGCCAGCCGCACGGTGACGTTGCCCGCGCCGTCCGGTGTTGCGGTGACCAGCTCCGTCACCCGCACCGTGGTCATCTCGGACGTGATGGTGCGTTCCGTCGTGCCCTCCGTGACGGCGCTCCCGCGGTCGGCGGGCTGCGCGGGCGTGGAGGCGGCCGTCGCCGTGCCACCGCTGAACGCGACGGCGGCGGCCGTCGCGGCCACCGCCGCCCCTGACAGGGCGCGGCGCAGCCTGTTCGGCTTGCGGACCCGCCCTGGGCGGTGGCGACGTAAGCCAGATATGGACATGTTCATCCTCTTCTTCGTGTGAGCCGGTCAGGCCGGCCGCCTTCGCCGGAGTCCCCTCGCCGTGCTGATGGCGGCCTGCTTCCGTCGTTCATAGAGCCATTCGGGAAACCGCACAAACATCCGGGCCGCCCCGGCCGTCCAAGGCGTTTGGTTTCGGAGTCCGCGAATTGGCCGAATGCCGTGATCATGTGAGGGAGGGTCGGCCGCGCCGGCGGATGACGAGGAACCGATCCGCCACTCGCCGAACGCCGGGGGACGGCGGCGGATCCACGGCCGACCGGCCCTCCGCACGCTGATTGCGGGGACTTAGGGCTGCGCAATGAAATCCCGGTGAAACCACTCGGGGTCATCCTGCCGAACGGGCCATGACCGGACAGGGGCCGCGCCCCCGGACCGTCCGATTCCGTCGTCGTCACTCCGCCGCTGCCGACGCTAGGTTCGACCTGATCAAGAACCGCTCACCATCACATCGACCACACCACCGGCCGGGACTCCCGCCTGCCCCGACGCGGAGACCGGTCGAAGGGGGATGAACACGATGCGTCATTCACGATCATCCGGACTCCGGAGGAGCGGGCTGACCGTCCTCACCGCGCTCGCCGCCTTCGCACTGGCCGCCCCGACGGCGACGGCGATGCCGACGGCGGCTCCGGCCGAGCCGGCCGCTCCGGCGGCCGGTCAGCCCAGGCTCGGCGATTCCTGTACGTCCGCCGACCTCGGCAAGCGCTACCCGTACATCAAGTCCACGCAGGTCGTCCCGACGATCACGCATTTCAAGGGCTGGTACGTCACCGAGGGGTCAACGGGCTCCCAGACGATCGAGACCAGTACACAGACCGTGGTCACGGTCCAGGTCGGCCTCTCCGCCAACATCCAGGGCAGCTTCCAGGTCGAGCTGCTCGGCCAGGTGGGCGGGAGCCTGGGCCTCAACGTGCAGATCTCCTCCAGTACCACCAGCAGCCAGTCCAAGTCGATCTCCTGGGACTTCCGCAGGCCCGGCTACTACGCTCTGTACGAGGGGACCCGCAAGGTCACCGGGCAGTACGGCAGCCTGAACTGCAACCGCGTCGGCACCGGCAACGGCACCTACGCCACCCGGTGGATCGACGGGCCCGAGAGCGGCAGCTACACCACCTACACCACCCTCGAAGAGGGCGCGGTCCGCTGCGAGGACACCGTCCCGGCCGGCAGCATCATGCGCAAGGCACAGGACCTCCTCGACTGCGGTTCCCCGGCCGCGACCGCGAAGCACCGGGCCGGCCCCGTCCCCTCGGCCAAGGCCGACGGGGCCGAGCGCGACGCGGACGCCGCCGCCACGGCCGCCCAGGACACGAAGGCCGCCCAACCCGCCCCGCGCGCGGCCCTGAACTGCCAGCCCGGCGCCTACCGGATCGACGTCCCCGGCAAGCCGCTGAACTGGAGCGCACCGCTCCTGGCCAATGACGGCATCCGCCTGCGCGAATCCACGTTCTTCAGCGCCCACCTGGACAACTGGCGCCTGTGCAACGTGACGGAGAACAACGGAGTCCTCGAGGCGTCCCTGTGGAACTGGGGCAACGGCGGATGCGCGACCGTCCCGGCGGCCATCGCCAACCAGGAGCAGGCCTACCTGACGACGGCCGCCTGTGCGGAGGACGACCTCCAGCGCTTCTACATCTACCGCGACGCACCCGGCAGCCCGAAGATCGGTCTGCAGAACAAGTACACCGGCTCCATGATGGGCTACGACCGCTACGCGGACGGGGAGTTGATCCGCCAGTACTCGAGCGGCAGGCAGGACGGCACGGGTACGTACACCCTGACCGGAGTATGACGGCTCGGCGACAGGGTGCCACGGCAGGGGGGTCCCGATAGCCCCACCGGGGGGCATCGGTGAGCGCCGCCCGCTTCACAGCGCGACCGCCCCCACGACGGTCGTGGCCAGCACGACGAGCAGGCCCAGGAGGTGGTGGGCGATGTCCTGCTTGCAGGAACGGCGTTCCGCCGCGGGGTCCAGGGTGAAGTCGGCCGGGTCGTCGGGCGCGTAGTGGATCGTGACGTCCCGGCCCCGGGAGCCGGCGGGGTCCGGCAGCCCCGAGCCGCAGTAGGCGGTGACGGCCCTGCCGTCGCGGGTGCCGAAGGCCACGACCGGCACCGGGCGGGTGGAGACGTGGCCGTCGTCGTCGGCCGCGCTGACGCTCGTGATCACGGCGACGACCCTGCCGGGGACGGCGGTCATGGAGTCCAGCGTGGCGAGACGGTGGTTCATGTCCCGCACGTTCCCGGGCAGGTGCCAGATGCCGGAGAGGGCCCACGGCCCGCCGAAGCCGAGCAGCGCCCACGGCCAGCCCCGGTCGACCGCGACGACGACCACCACGCCGGCGTAGACGAGGAAGGCCGCGAAGTTCGGCCGGCCGAGCCCGCGCACGTCTGCCCCCGGGCTGCCGGTGAACCGGAAGGCCTGCGGGCTCCCGGGTGGGTAGCGGACGCCGACCTCCCGGCCCGTCCAGGCCGCGGTGATCCTGTCGCCCCGCTCACCGTCGTTGGTCACGGTGAACTCCTCCAGGGTGGACGGCTCGCGGAAGGAGACGACCACCGGTATCCCCGAGCTCGGGGAGCTCCCGTGCCGGGGCTCCTCCACCCGCTCGATCCGCCCGACCACCCGCACCATCCGCCGGGCCCGGTTCACCCCGGCCAGTGACCGTCCGTACCCGATCAGTGCGACCAAGCCGAACAGCCCGCACCACAGTGCCAGGTATCCGTACCAGCCCATGTGTCCTCCTCCGACCCCATCGTGTCCGGCTCGTGTGTCGCTGGCGTCCGGGCACGACATCCCCGCGGATCTGGGAGGGTTGGCCCGGCGCCACATCGGTGCCGCCCCGCACCTGTACCACCTGCACCGACCGGGAGAGAAGCATGACCATCAAGGACATCGGGCCGGACCCTCAGAGCTTCGACCTCGAAAAGGCGACGGTCGAGAACACGGACTACCGCTCGGTCGCCTGGTCGGGGAAGTACCTCCAGCTGACCCTCATGTCGATCCCGGTGGGCGAGGACATCGGCCTGGAGGCGCACCCGGAGACCGACCAGTTCCTGCGGCTCGACGCGGGCCGGGGACGCGTCCAGATGGGCACCGCGAAGGACCGGCTCGACTTCGACCGGGAGGTCGAGGACGGCTGGGCGGTCTTCGTCCCCGCCGGGACCTGGCACAACGTCACCAACATCGGTGACGAGCCCCTGAAGCTCTACGCCGTCTACGCCCCGGTCCACCACGCCCCGGACAAGGTCCACGCGACCTTCGCCGACGCGGAGCGCGACGAAGCCTCGGGCAGCGACGAGCCGCCGAGCTGGTCGGTCCAGCCCGCCCGGCAGGTGTCGGACGAGCACGCCTGAACCACTGCCTCGACGCCGACTCCGCCGGCACCGGGCTCACGGGCGGGGCGGGGTCCCTGTCGCAGCGGCCACGGCCAGTAGCTGGTTGGGGTGCTCGCGCGCGGTGAGGCGGACGGTCGTGCTGTAGCGGTCTGTCTTGTCCAGCTGCCACTTGATGCCTTCGTACAGCCAGTCCTCCAGGATCTGGAGGTGGACGGAGACGTCGCTCCTTCCGTCGAGGGCGGGCTCGGACAGCCCGCCGGACGAGTGGAACCGGGCCCGCAGTGCACTGAGTTCGGCGGCCGCGCGGTGGTACCGGGCGGCCGCCCGGTCGACGTTGCGCTGCAGGTCGCCGCCGTACTCCTCCTGGAGGGACAGGACGAGGTTGTCCCGGATGCCGCGCAGGAGGTCGGCCTTGAGGCCGATGATGTCGTTCGCGAGGGCGATCCCGAGGGTGGTGACGTGCCCGGCCCGCACCAGGACGGGATGCCGCACCACGTCCGACGGTATCTCGATGCCGTAGGCGTGCTCCGCGAGGGTGAACACCGGCCGTGCGGCGGTGGCGAGCGGCCGTGTTTCCTTCGCCTCTCCGAAGGGGCTCACGGCGCCGCTCCGGACGAGGGCCGCCTCGTGCGAGGCGGTGTCGAGGTAGGGCTTCAGCTCGGTACGCAGCCTGCGGCGCCATGCGGGCGAGGTGTCCTGCTGGAGCCGGTGCCAGATGCCCCGCATGCTCCGCGCGGCGGGCAGGTCCGGGGCGCGGACGTCCCGGTCCTCTTCGGCGAACCAGGTGTGCACGGTGTCCGTGACCGCCGAGACCTCGTTCGGCGTGAGGTGGTGACCGAGCTGCTCCGCCCAGTCGTCGTAGACGAAGAACCACATCATGAGCTCGCCGTAGGTGCGGAACCGCATCCGGGCGACGGCTCCCGGGACGACGTGGGCGCACATGGTCCCGATCCGCTGGGTCCCGTAGTGGTGGAGGGCGGCTCCGGTCGTCAGCAGGCCCGTCGTACGGGCGAACTCGATCACGTGACGGTCGAGTTCGGGTCCCCAGGGTGCTTCCCGCTCGCCGGGGACGAGCCGCAGCTCGGGCAGGGTCAGCAGGTGGGTGAGCTCATCTGCCGGCACGGGTCTCCTCCATGGCGCGTCGGTGCCGGCCGAGGTGGCGGCGGGCGGCGGCGAGGCCCGCGTTCGTGGCCGTGGAGAACACCAGGTCGTCCGGCGGCCGGCCGGGAAGGGTGGCGGGCAGCCTCATCGGTGCCGTGGCGGGGGTGCCCGTCGCGGGGAACAGGTGGAGGGGGTGGCGGCCGACGAGCCGTACCGCGGTCCGCGCCGTGCGCTCGAATCCGCCGAAGTCGACGATGACCAGGGCGAGCTGGGTCCGCCAGGCGCAGCCGCGCAGGAGCAGCGCCACCCACAGGGGAACGATCAGCGTGTCGCCGGCCGTCGTCCGGCCGGGGTTGCGGATCACCGCGACACCGCGGGACAGACCCGTCGGATCGAGTTCGGCCAGGGCGAGCCGGGCGGTCGTGATGAACCGCCGGACGAAGCGGTCGTCCAGGCGCGTGCTCAGCACGGGGTGCCGGCGGTCGGCCATCGGCCGGCCGTCGGCGTCCCGGCGGTCGCAGACGGTGATCAGACCGAGGTTGGGGTAATCGGGGTCCGTGAGTTCCAGGAACGCGTGCGTCGACCACCCGGGCCGGCGGTGGGCGGATCCCAGGCGCGCCCCGAGTCCGAGGACGTGGGGGCCCCGGCCCTCGGCGCCCAGCTCGTAGACCTGCGGGCGAAGGCCGGCCAGCGCGGGCGCGGCTGCCGCCCCCTCCAGTACCGATCGCACGGTGCGCGCCGTCGGTTCCGGCCAGCGCGGGCGGTTCTCGCCGGTCACAGTGCCGCCACTGCGGCCGGATCCTTGTGATAGGCGTCGAGATCGCGGACCAGTCCGTCCCGGACGGTGTAGATCTCCGCCGTGGTGGTGAGCAGGGCCTTGCCCGAGGCCCTGGAGGTGTAGACGACCCGCGCGTTGAGGAGGACCCGCTCCGTGCCCAGGGGCCACATGTCGGTGTCCCGGACCTGCACGTCGTAGTGTTCGAAGAGGGCCCGGTACATGGCGGCGAGGCCCTCGGGACCGCGGTGGTCCGCCGCGTGGGGGAGCCCCGGCGCGATGCGGAACGTGGCCTCGGGGTGGACCAGGGCGAGGGCCTCTGCGAGGGCGCCCGTGGTGAGGGCCGTGAGGAACTCGCCCATGATCTTCATCGGCGTCTGCGGCATGCTTCTTCCCCTCGTCGGATGCGTTCGTCCCGGGCTCTCATTGCGCCGTCCAGCCGCCGTCCACCGGTACGGCCTGGCCGGTCACGAAGGACGAAAGGCCACTGCACAGCCAGGCGGCCGCCTCGGCGATCTCTTCGGGTGAGGCCAGCCGTCGGACGGGGGTGTACGCGACGGCGTCCCGCTCCGTGATGACCTCCGCCCGGATCGCGGATTCGAGCAGCGGTGTACGGACCGCCCCGGGGCAGACGGCGTTGACCCGGATGCCCTGCCCTGCGTATTCGAGGGCGGCCTGCCTGGTCAGGCCCACCACACCGTGTTTGGCGGCGAAGTAGGCCGCCTGGGGCGTGGTGCCGAGGCCGACCAGGCCGGCGACCGAGGACGTGTTGACGATCGTCCCGCCGCCCTGCCGGAGCATCTGGCCGATCTCGTGCTTCATGCACAGCCAGGCGCCGGTGAGGTTGACCCGCAGCACCCGCTCCCAGTTCTCCCGGGTCGACTCGTGCAGCGGGGCGGTCTCCCCGTCGACGCCCGCGTTGTTGAAGGCGCAGTCGAGCCGGCCGTAGTGGCCCACCGCTGCGCGGACCAGCTCGGCGACGTCGCTCTCCGAGGTGACGTCGGCCCGGACGAACACGGCCTCTCCGCCGCTCTTGACGACCGCGTCGGCCGCCTGACGCCCGCCCTCCACGTCGACGTCGGCCAGTACCAGACGGGCCCCGTACGCGCTGAACACACGGGCCGCGGCCGCACCGATCCCGCCTGCCGCACCGGTGATGACGGCAGTCCTGCCGTCCAGTATCGAGCTCATGGCCACCTCCGTTGCACGGTCCGGATCACAGGGGCTTCCGCGCCTCGGCGCGCATGCGCAGACGGCGGGGGTACAGGCTGGCGCTCCTGGCCGGAGCCACCGGCGGGCCCGGGAGGTGCCGCAGCGTCCACCGGGAGGCGATCCCGGCCAGGGCCAGGGTGGCTTCGGTGGTCGCGAACGTGTCGCCGATGCACTTGCGGCTCCCGTTGCCGAAGGGAATCAGGGTGTGCCGGTCCGGCGGCGGGCGGTCGGGCAGCCAGCGGTCGGGGTCGAACCGCTCCGGCTCCTCGAAGAGGTCGGGACGGCGGTGGAGCAGGTAGGGGCTGTAGACGACGGTCGTACCCCGGGGGATGCGGCGGCCTCCCAGCCGGGTGGCCGTGGCAGCGGTCCGCGTCAGGAACCAGCCGGGCGGGTAGAGCCTGAGGCTCTCGGTGATGATCCGGCCGGCGAGACCGAGGCGGGGCAGGTCGGTGTGCCGGGCCCAGCGGCCGTCCAGGGCGGAGTCGACCTCGGCCTGCAGGTCGTGTTCGATCCGCGGATGCGCGGCGACCAGGTGCAGTGCCCAGGCCAGGGCGGAGGCGGTGGTCTCGGTCCCGGCGAGCAGGAACATGAGCACGTTGGCGATGATCTCGGGATCGGACAGGGTCCGGTCCGCTGCCGCCCCCGGGACGTCGTCGTGGGCGCCGAGGAGGGCGGACAGGAGATCGCCGTGCTCGACGCCGGAGGCGCGGCGTTCGGCGAGCAGGGCGTGGACGCTCGCGTGCAGCCGGGCGTCGGCCCGCCGGTAGCGGCGGTTGGCGGGGGTGGGCAGCCGGAGCAGGGGCCGCGGGGTCAGCATGCGCCGGTACACGCCGTCCACGATGACCGTGGTGTCGCGGCGCAGCCCGTCGAACCCGTCCCGGCCGGCCCGGGGGTTCGAGAACATGGTGGCCAGGAGGACGCCGGCGGTGAGGTCCGTCATCTCGGCGTAGACGTCGAGGACCTGTCCCGGCCGCCAGGCCCCGACGAGGTCGGAGATCCGCCCGCTCATCACGTCGGCGTAGCGCGCCATCCGGTCCGGGTGGAACGCGGGCTGCACAAGGCGCCGTTGACGCCGGTGCGGCCCGTGGGGGCACAGGCCCACGCCGTCGCCGATCACCTCCTTCAGCCGTTCGATGAACTCCCCGCCCTTGTCGAAGGTCCGGTCGTCGGTGAGGACCTGGTGCGTCAGGCCCGGATCGCACACCACGACCGCCCGGACCGGGCCCAGCCGGATCTCGACGACGTCGCCGACGGCCGGCAGGGACGACAGGAACGCCAGCGGGTCGCGGAGCATCGGGACCAGGTGGCCGAGGACCGGCAGCTGGCCCGGTGCCGGCGGGACGGCGGACCCGTCCGGGGGTTCCGGGGCGGTGTCGGGCGGGCCCTGGACCCGGTGGTCCCGGTCGCCGGTCACGAGGACCTCACCGTCGCGGCGCGGGCGATCCGGTGCAGGGCATCGGCGGCCGGGGCCGGGAGCCCGGAGTCGGCCAGGGCGCGGCGGGCCCGGGACCGGCGGGCCCGGATCATGCGTTCGACCCGTGCGCGGGCGCCGGTGGCGACGAGGATGGCGCGGATCTCGCCGGCACCGCTCTCGTCCAGGGCAGGGTGGCCGACCAGCCGGTGCAGTGCCTCGCGCTGGGCGGGATCGCAGTGCCGCAGGGCGAGGGCGACGAGGACGCTGTGCTTGCCGTCCCGCAGGTCGTCCAGGCAGGGTTTGCCGGTCGTACCGGGGGTGCCGAAGACGCCGAGCAGGTCGTCACGCAACTGGAAGGCCTCTCCCAGCGGGAGCGCGTAGGCGGTGAGCCGTTGCAGCACGTGGGCGTCGCCGCCGGCGAGGATGGCACCGATGTGCAGGGGGCGTTCGAAGGTGTACTTGGCGGTCTTGTAGCGCAGGATCCTGAAGGCGGACCCGAGTTCGCTGCCGAACCGTCCCGTGGCACACAGATCGAGGTACTGGCCGTACATGAGCTCGGTGCGCATCGCATCGGTGACGGCGAGGAGGGCCGTGAGCCGGCTGCCGTCCAGGCCGGCGGAGTGCAGGATCTCGTCCGACCAGGCCAGTGCGAGGTCGCCCGTGAGGATGGCGGCTCCGGTGCCCAGCCGTTCGGCGGCGCCGGGGGTCCGGCCGTGGCGGAAGCGGCCGGCGTACGTCTCGTGGACGGTGGCCCGTCCGCGCCGGGTGGCGGAGCGGTCCATGACGTCGTCGTGGACGAGGGCGAAGGCATGGAACATCTCCAACGCCGCCCCCACCGTGACGACCTCCCCGGTGTCGCCCGTCCCGCCGGCCGCGTACCAGCCGCAGGCGCACAGCAGGGGGCGTAATCGCTTCCCGCCGCCGAGGACGAACCCGCGCAGGACGTCGATGACTTCGGGCGGCATGCCGTCGTCCGCCGCGGCCCGTGCCTTGCCGGCGAAGTAGTCGTCCAGGTGGGCGTCGACGGCGGCCCGGACGGCCGCGAGCGAATGCCGTGCCGACGCGGTGGCAGCCATGGTCTCAGTCCTTCACGGGCACGAGGGGCGGCGGTCGGCCACATCGGGCCGTGCGAGCGGCAGCAGGGGCGGGGGGTACGGACCGCAGACGGCCCGGGGGGTCATGTAACCAGCGGGGGCCCGCCCCATCCAGCCCCCGCGGCGGCCGCCGGCCCGGTCCTGCGTCCGCCGACCGGGGCGGCCCGCGACGGGGAACACCCCATGAGGCCCGACCGGTCGCGGTGGCTCCTGTCGCACCACGCGCCCCGTCGGCGCCTACTCCACCGGTACGACACGGGGGACGCTTCACCCAGCCCCTTCGCAGGACAGGCCGTCCGCAGCAGCGGTAGCAGCCGTACGCCCCCCTCCCACCGGCCCGCTCCGTGCGACGCCGTAGCCGATGCGCACCTGTTCGTACGTTCACTCGATGGAGTAATCCCGGCGGGCCGCGGAGGGCACGGCGCTACCTTGATGGCGGAAGTGCCCCGGGCCCGCATGTGCCCCACGGTTCAGGAGGATCGGGATGAAGTCTCCGGAAGACCCGGGCCTGGAAGAGCAGGCGGTGCTGCTCGCCGCCGGCCTGGCGGACCTGGCGGTGGGCACCGTCGGCTCGGCCGTCGGGGCCCTGCACAGGCTGCTGCGCCGGTCCGACGGCCCCGAGCTCGTGCAGGACGCGCAGCAGGACCTGATGGCCCGGGGCCGCATCGCCCTGGACCGCGTCGCCCCGGCGGCCCCCGCCCACCTGGAGATCCTGGCCCGGCACGTCCTGGCCCGGCAGGCCGCCGCCCCCGCCGCCGATGTCTGAGGGCTGGGACCCGGACGGCTTCAAACACCGTGTCGACGCGCTCCTGGAGGAGTTCCTGGCGGCGGAGGCACAACGGCTCCTCGCGATCGACGACGCGCTCCACCCGGTCGCCGAACAACTGCGGACCGCCCCGCGGCACGGCAAGCGCATGAGGGCGGCCTTCTGCTACTGGGGGTGGCGGGCGGCCGGCCAGCCCGACAGCGAAGCCCTGCTGCGCGCGGCCGTCTCCATGGAGCTCGTCCACGCCGCGGCGACCGTCCACGACGACCTCATCGACGACAGCCCGCTGCGCCACGGCCTGCCCACCCCCCACGTCTCCCTGCGCTCCGCCCTCGCCGGCAGGCCGGGGGCGCGCGGCGCCGCCCGCTCGCTGGCCATGCTGGTCGGCGACCACCTGATGGCGCTGGCGGGCCAGCTGTTCGCCGAGAGCGGCCTGCCCTCCGGCTACCTGGCCAGGGCCCGCCCGATGTGGTCGGCCCTCGCGCGGGAGCTGATCGCCGGGGAATGCCTGGAGATCCTCGCCACGGGCTCCCGGCCCGACCCGGAGGTGTCCCTGAAGGTCATCCGCTACAAGACGGCCAAGTACACCGTCGAACACCCCCTGCTCATCGGCGCCCTGCTCGCCGGCGCTTCCCCCCGGCTGCGCGAGACCCTGACCGCGTACGGGCTTCCGCTGGGGGAGGCGTTCCAGCTGCGCGACGACCTCCTGGGCCTGTTCGGCGATCCCGGGCGCACGGGCAAGGCGAGCCTGGACGACATCCGGGGCAACCGCCCCACCGCCCTGCTGGCCATGGCCTGGCGGGCCGCCCTGCCCGCCCAGCGCGAGCACCTCGCAGCCCTCCTGGGACGCAGCGACCTCGACGACGGGCACCTGCGCGACGTCCGCGAGCTGATGGTCGCGCTCAAGGCCCCCGAACAGGTGGAGGACCTGATCACCGCACGCGTACGGGAAGCCGTCCGCCACCTCGGCACCAACGACGTGTCACCCCAGGCCCGGCAGGCCCTGGAGGCCCTCGCGCACCGCGCCGCCGACCGGCGCGCATGACCCACGCCGGACGACGGCCGCCGCCCACCGCCGCGCGGGCCCGTCCGGGAAGGAAGGACCGCTGAGATGACCTACACCGAGACCTCGATGAACGCCCTGCGCCGGAGCGGGGACGAGCTCGCCGACGCCGTCGTGGCCACGCTGTTCGAGCGCGGCGAAGTCGGCACGTTCAACACCCTGATGCGCTACGTCTCCACCGCAGGCTCACCTCTGCCGGACGGACTGCCCGACGTCGCCCGCGAGTACCTGGAGACCACCGGCGCACCCCCGTCCTGGGTCGACTGGGGCGAGATGGAGAAGGCACGGCTGTTCTTCGTCGACAACAACGTCCACATCAGCACCGCGCTGTCCTTCGCCGCCATGCCGGCCTGCTACCTCGTGCCGCACGTGGCCAAGCTGCTGTCCGCCACCCACGGCCTGAACTACCCCTCCAAGCGGATGGCGGAGACCGGCCAGTTCACGGTCTACCTGATGCAGCCCGACGCCTTCGAGGCCGGCAGCCGGTTCATCCCCGCCGCCCAGAAGGTCCGTCTCCTGCACGCCTCCATCCGCCACCACCTGGGACGCGAGGGCCGCTGGGACACCGGGGCCCTGGGGACGCCGATCTGCCAGGAGGACATGATCGGCGGGCAGATGTTCTTCTCCCTGCTCGTCCTGGACAGCCTGCACCGGCTCGGCATCCACATGTCCACCGAGGGCGCCGAGGCGTACTACTACGCCTGGCGCGTCGTCGGCGCCATGCTCGGTGTCGACCAGGACGCCGTACCCGCGAACCTCGACGAGGCGCGGCAGTTCCTCGACCTCTACATGATCCGCCACATGGGCCCCTCCGACGAGGGAACCCACCTGACCCGGCAGCTGATCGACCTCTACGAAGAGGTCGTCCCCGGCACCTTCTTCGACCCGATCGTCTCCGCACTCATCCGCCACCTCGTCGGCGACACCTGCGCCGACTGGCTCCACGTCCCCCGCACCGGCTGGGACCGCGTCGTCAAGGCCGTCCCCGGCCTGCTCGGCGTACTGGAGACCATCGAGGACCGTTCGCCGCTGGGAGCCTGGGCCCTGGACCGCCTCGGCCACCTCACGACCGTCCTCGAACTGTCCTCCCTCACCCGCGGCCGGGTCATGCACTACGCCATCCCCGAACAGCTGAAGAAGGACTTCGGCATCGGCAGCACGGTGCCCCCCACCCGCCGCTGGACCCCTCCCGCCCCCGCCCCGATGCCCTGAGCCGACGGCCGCCGGCGGAGGGTCACCGGGCCGGAGCCACGAGGTCCGGGGTCAGCGAGGCCAGGTCCGGGGCGCCGAGCAGGGCGAGGGCGAGCTCCGTCTCCCGGTGCAGGGCGCGCAGGGCGGCGCTGACGCCGTCGGCGCCGTCGACGGCCAGGCCCCAGACGTACGGGCGGCCGATCGCCACCGCGTCCGCGCCGAGCGCCAGCGCCTTCACCACGTCGGTGCCGCGCCGGATCCCGCCGTCGACGACGACCGGAACCCGGCCCGCCACCGCGGCGGCGACGGCGGGCAGCGTGGCGAGGGGCGGTGCCGCCGTGTCCAGGTTGCGGCCCCCGTGGTTGGACATCCAGACGCCGATCCCGGCTTCGGCCGCCCGACGGGCGTCGTCGGGGCGCACGATGCCCTTGGCCAGGACCGGCAGCCCGGACACCGTACGCAGCCGTTCCAGATCGGCCCAGCCGACCGCCGGGTCGATCCGCGGGTCGTGGATGCCCCGGTGCGCGGATCCGGGCGCACCGGGACGCGATCCGGCCAGGTTGGCGGGGGTCCCGTGGGAGGGGAGGGCGAAACCGTTGCGCAGGTCCCGTTCCCGGAGGCCGGTCACCGGGGTGTCGACGGTGACCACGCAGGCGCCGGCCCCCGCCGCACGGGCCCGGTGCACCAGCTCCTCCGTGAGCGCCCGGTCCCTCTGCACGTACAGCTGGAACCACCACGGCCCGGTGGCCGCGGCGCCGATCTCCTCCAGCGTGAGGGTGGAGAAGGTGCTCACGGTCGTGAGCGCCCCCGCGGCCGCGGCGCCGCGTACGGTGGCCGCTTCCGCCTCGGGGTGGAACAGCCCGTGCGCCGCGGTCGGTGCCAGCAGCACCGGCGAGGGGAGTTCCGTGCCGTGGAGGGTGCGGCGGGTGTCCACGCCCGAGGTGCCGGTGAGGACCCGGGGCAGCAGCGCCAGCCGTTCGTAGGCCTCGGCGTTCCACCGCACCGTGTGCTCGTCCGCCGCGCCGCCCTCCAGGTAGTCGAACGCGGCGGCGGGCAGGACCTCGCGGGCGGCGGCGCGGAAGTCGGCCAGACTGATGGGCCGGGGCTGCCGGGCGGCGGCCCGCGCGGGTGCGGAGGGGGTCACAGGGTTCCCCGGCCCGTGGCCCGCACCCGCAGTTCGAAGCCCAGGCGGTCCACCGCTTCCCGGGCGGCGGACAGCGCCCCTTCGGCGGTCGGGGCGAGCGCGCGGGCGTAGGCGACGCGGGACTCGGAGGACTCCAGGACGCCGACGGCGGACCCGGCGGGCGCCAGCAGCTGCACCTCGGTCACCCCGGGCACGCCGAGGGCGTCTTCGAGACCCGAGGCCGCGGCGAGCACGCCGGGTGCGGGAAGGGCGGCGAACCAGATCGCCGAACTCCTCGGGGTGCGCGGCTCGGCGAGCGTGGCGCGGATGCCGGGGAGGACCGATTCGCCGAGGGTGTGGCGGATGAGGCATTCGGCGATGTCGACGCCGGTCACGTCGTGCGCCAGCGCCGGGATCTCGTCCCCGCCCATGCGTACGTGCGTCTCGATCACCTGCGGTCCCGCCGCGCCGAGGACGATTTCGGTGTGGGTGGCCCCCGACTCGATGCCCAGGGCGTCCAGGATCCGCTCCACGTAGCCGTGCACCTGCTTCTGCCGGCCGGGGTCGAGGTCGGCGGGCGAGACGTGGCCCAGTTCGACGAAGGTCAGCGGGTCCGAGTACTTGCGGGTGATCGCGACGATCTGGTGCTCACCCGCCTCCGAGAACGCCTCGACGCTGAACTGCGGCCCCTCGTGGAACTGTTCCACCAGGACCCCGGCGGTCCCGCCGCAGTCCCCGAGTTCACCGCCGGCCCTGGCGAACGCCGCCTCGGCCTCGTCGGCCTCGCGGACCAGGGCGACGCCCTTGCTGAAGGAGCCGGCGGCCGGCTTCACGATGCAGGGGGTGCCGTGCGCGGCGAGGAACGCCCGCAGTTCGCCGGCGTCCGAGACCAGGGCACTGGCGGTGGAGTCGATCCCGGCCTCGCGCAGCCGGGCCCGCATGGCCTGCTTGTCGTACACCAGGGCGACGGTCCGCGGGGAGTGCGCGGCGAGGCCCAGCGCCTCGCCGACCAGCGCACACTTGTCCTGGTCGCGTTCGCCGAAGGCCACGATGCGGGTGAACGGATCGGCGGCGTGCACGGTCCGGGCGAGCGCGATCCACTCCTCGGCCGGGGCTTCGGTGCCCACCCCGAGGATCCGGGTGTGCTCCGTCGTCTCGCGGAGCCTCGACAGGTAGTCCAGACGGCAGATGACGGTGGTCCGGGTGCCCGGCCGGGCCCGGCGGAGGCGGGTGGGCAGGTCTCGGCCGCTGCCGATGACCAGGACGTGCTCGGACATGACTCTTCACCTCGGGGTCGGGGTCGGGGGAGTGAGGGGCGGAAGGGGCGCTGCGGGTTGCCGGGGCGGGCTCTCGGCCGGCCTGGTTCGGAACAGGGCCGTCATACGTACGTGAGCCAGTCGTCGTGGGTGTCCGTCCGGCCGTGCACCACGTCCCCGAAGGCCTCGCGCAGCCGCCGGGTGACCGGCCCGCAGCCCCCGGCGCCGACCGGCCGGTCGTCGACGGAGGCGACCGGGACGATCTCGGCGGCGGTGCCGGTGAGGAACGCCTCGTCGGCGACGTAGAGCTCGCTGCGGGTCAGGCTCTGCTCCCGGACCTCGTGTCCCAGCTCGCGGGCGAGCGTGATGACGGTGTCCCGGGTGATGCCCGGCAGGATGTTGTCGCTGACCGGCGGGGTGAACAGCACGCCGTCCCGTACGGCGAAGACGTTCGCGGCGGACGCCTCGGCCACGTGCCCGCCGGGCGTGAGCATCAGGGCGTCGTCGTACCCGGCGCGCACCGCGGCGACCTTGGCCAGCGCGGAGTTGACGTAGGCCCCGGTGGCCTTCGCGAGCGGCGGCACGGAGTGGACGCCGTTGCGCTGCCAGCTGCTGACCGCCAGCCGGCAGCCCTCCTGCTCGGCCTTCTCTCCCAGGTAGGAGCCCCAGGGCCAGGCGGCGATGGCGACCCTGGCGCTGTCCAGCCGGGGTGCCACGCCCATGGTGCCGTAGTCGAGGTACACGAGCGGGCGGAGGTAGCCGGCCCCCAGGCCGGTGCGGCGCAGCAGTTCGACGCTCGCCCCGGTGAGTTCGTCGACGCTGTGGCCCGGGTCCATGAGGTAGACGCGCGCCGAGTCGTGCAGCCGCCGGAGGTGGTCGCGCAGCCGGAAGACGGCGGTGCCGCGGGCGGTGGGATAGGCGCGGATGCCCTCGTAGACACCCCATCCGTAGTGGAGGCTGGGGGTGAGGACGTGGACCTGTGCCTCGTCCCAGGCGACGAACTTGCCGTCCATCCAGATGTCGCTGGTGGGCGTGAGCTTCATCGGGCGGCTCCGTGGGGCGGGTTCGAGGAGGTGGCGGGGGAGGGGAGGCGGGACGGCACGGGGGTGGCGGGGCTGCCCACCCGTTCCAGGCGGCGTTCGACGCTCCGGGACTGGAGGGCCAGCACCTCGCGGTAGCCGTCGGCGTCCGGCCCGTGGAAGGCGAACCAGCCCCAGCGGGGCCGCAGCGTGCAGCCGCGCTGGAACTTGGCCTCGTAGGTGGCGAGCCCGTAGTGGATGCGGCGGATGCCGTTCTCCAGCGCCCAGCGGGTCGCCTCGTGGTAGGTGAGGGCGAGGTAGCAGCCCGCGGCCTCGGGGCCGAAGCCCACGGTCCGCAGGAAGAGCGAGTCGCCCGCCCTGAGGAACAGCGCGAAGCCGAGCGTCCGGCCCTCGCGCACGGCGCCGAGCACCACGCACGACTCGCCGATCTCCTCCCGGAGCGCGTCGAAGTCGCGGCGGACCCGCTCGTGCCCTCCGGGCAGCCCGTACTTTGCCCGGTGGGTCACCTGGAGCGCGACCACGGTGTCGTCGATGGCGCCCGGACCGGTGGTGACCACGGTGCGGAAGCCGTCCCGCTCGTACTGCCCGACCTCCTTGCGCAGGCCCCTGCGGCGCCGGCTGCCGATGCCCGCGACGTACGACTCCCAGCGGTCGGCGGCGTCGTCGGTGCCGGGGACGCCGGCGGTGTCCGGGTACAGCTGGTGCACGGCCTCTGCGCCGAGCAGCGTGGCGTGGTACCCGGCCCGGGTGGCGGCGGCGTCCACCGCTTCCGCGTCGGGCTCGCCCACGTACAGCAGGGCCGTGCTGCGGCAGCCCAGTTCGGCCGCGGCCCGCTGGAGGAGGGCGGGGAGCGCCGCCATGACCGCCGTGCGCTGGCCGGGGGAGCGGCCGGGGGAGTGGACCACGCCGTGGTGGCTGCCGAAGGTGGCGAGGGCCAGCGAGGGGTAGTGGTCCGGGCGGCCTTCGGGCAGGGACGCCGTGTACGCGTCCCAGCGTTCGCGGTCGGCCGGGTCGAGGAGTTCCGGTTCGGCCATGGGTGACGGCGTGCCCGCCAGCCGGGGGGCGTCGTAGAAGAGCAGTCCGCCCGGCTTGGCGGTGACCATGAGCGTGGCCAGGGCCACCGGGCGTTCCCCTTCGAGCACTTCGAGGCAGCGGACCTCGTGGAGGTCCGTGCGCGCGGTGAACCGCAGCCACCGGGGGTCGTCCCAGACGAGGTCCGGTGCGCCGGCGGAACCGCCGCTCTGCGGGAGGTGGCCGGGCGGGAGCAGCCGGGCCGTGTACGGAGCGGTCTCCTGCGGCCGTTCCCAGCCGAAGTCCGCGTCCACCTGCCGTGCGGTGTCGTCGAGCCTGGCGTCCAGCGCGGCGGCGTCGGGGTCGGTCAGTATCCAGCTGGCGAGGAAGTCGCCGGATTTGCGCTGCCGGTAGCGCTCTCCGGTCCAGTCGTCCCCGAGGTGGGTGTGGACGGCGAAGCCCTGTGCGCCGGGCGGTGCTTCGGGGAGTCGCAGGACCCGGCCGTGCTTCGGCGGGATGCCGCAGAAGGCGGCGAGGGGTGCGGTGCGCGCGTGTTCCCGTACCCGGTCGAGCGCGACGGGCAGGGCGCACTCCACCCGGGCCCACAGCTCCCGCGGGTCGACGCCCAGGACGTGGCGGAGCATCGTGGGAATGGGCCCGCCGCCGACGCGGGCGGCCACCTCGCAGAGCACGATCCGGCCGTCGCCGGTGACGAAGAACTCGGCGTGCGCGCAGAGGGTCTCCGGGGACGGCAGCGCGTCGATCAGCCGCCACGTCTGCGCGACCAGCCGTTCGTGCAGCGGGTCGGCGCGGTCGAGGTTGCGGGAGCCGAGCGGAGCGTCGGCCCAGTGGGTCAGGCAGCCCGCGCCCGTGTACCGGGACGCCACGGCGGCCACCGGCTCGCCCGCCACCCGGAAGACGTCCACGTGGTGCAGGACGCCCTCCACGAACTCCTCCACCTCGTACGAGCCGTCCGCGAGCAGGCCGGCGAGGGGGGCCGCCCGGCCGGGTGCGTCGAGCACGTGCACGCCCGTGGAACCGGAGCCGCCGCGCGGTTTCACGACGACCCGGCCGGGGTGGGCGGCCATGAAGTCCGTGAGGTCGCCCACGGTGGCGACGGGCGCGAACGCGGGCACCGGGATCCCCGCGGCCCGCGCGTACTCCTTCATCAGGACCTTGTCGCGGTAGGCGGCGGCCGCGGTGGTGTCGAGGCCGGGCAGCCCGAGTTCGCCGCGCAGCAGGGCGGCCCGTTCGACGTCGGCCTCCGCCAGGGCCAGTACGGCGCGGGGGCGGTGCCGACGGGCCGCGTCCCGGGCCGCGGCGAGCACGGCGTCGTCGCAGGTGTAGTCGGGGACGGTGACGACCTCCGCGAAGCCGGGGCCCACGTCGGCCCCGGCGGCGGTGACCGCGACCAGCCGGCCCGCCTCCTCCGGGAGCCAGGCGGCGAAGGGCAGCCCGGCCTGGCGGGGGCTGATCAGCACGAGGATCATGCGGCGACCTCCTCGGACGCGGTGGACGGGGCGGACGCTGCGGACGGGGCGGAGCCGGGTACGGGCCCCGGCACGCCGAGCCGTTCGGCCAGTTCGGAGAGGACCGCCGCGGTGCGGGTGTCCAGCGGGATGCCGCGGACCTCCCGGTCCCGTTCGTGCGCGCGCTGGGGGTCCCCCGGGGCCAGGACGGGCCCGTCCGCGGCGGCGGCCGAGGTGCGGACCGTGGTCAGCAGGTCCGCGAGTCCCGTGCCGAACTCCTCGGTGCCGGCGAACGCTGCCGGGTCCAGGGCGAGCACCAGGTGCCCGATCCCCCGGCTGCGTCCCGCGCCGCCCGCACCGACCTGGGCGAGCCGCCAGTCGGGTGCGGTGCCGGTGAGGACGGCTCCGAGCAGGGTGACGGCCATCGCCAGGCCCTGCCCCTTGTAACCGCCCAGCGGGGACAGCGCGTACGCCTCCTCGGGGTCCGGGGTGGGCCGGCCCTGCCGGTCGGTCGCCCAGCCGGTGTCCAGGCCGCGGCCCTCGGCCCTGCGCTGCTTGACCTCGCCGAAGCAGACCTGGCTGGTGGCCATGTCCAGGGCGAACTCCCCGTCCCCGCCGCCCGCGGCCACGCTGATCGGATTGGTCCCGAACAGCGGCTCGATGCCGCCGTACGGCGCCACCCGGGACGCGGCCGAGGTGAGCGCGATGCCCACCAGGCCCTGACGGGCCAGCTGCCGCGTGTAGACGGACGCGGCACCGAAGTGGTTGGAGTTGCGCACGCCGACCGCGGCGACGCCGAACTGCGCGGCCCGCTCCGCGGCGAGCCGCGCGGCCGACAGCCCGGCGAGCACGCCCAGGGAACCGTCGGCGTCCAGCAGCAGCCCGGCGCCCCGGTCCCGTACGACGGCCGGGGACGCCTGCGCCCGGGCCACCCCGGTGGCCAGCTCCGTGAGGTACTGCGGGAGCAGGCGCAGGCCGTGGGTGTCGACGCCGCGCAGCGAGGTGGTCACGAGCGCGTCGGCCACCTGCTCCGCGGCCCCGGCGGGCAGGCCCGCGGAGGCGAACGCCTCGCGGGCGAGCAGGCGTGCCCGCCGCGCGTGGATCACGTGGCCCCCGTGGGGCGGCGCGGGTGCGCCGTCGGGGGTCCCGGTCGGGTCTTCAGCGCTCAACGGATGCTCCTGTGCATGAGGTGTCGGACGCCGGTTCCCGGCAGGTCCAGGGGGCGGCCGAGGACTTCGAAGCCGTGCTCGCGGTAGAAGCCGGCGGCCGGGTCGTCGACGCGGCACCAGACGGTGTCGGCGCCGTCCAGGGCGGAGAGGGTGAGGGCGGTCCGCAGGAGCGCGCCGCCCGCGCCGGTCCCGCGCACTTCGCCGTGCGTGGCCAGGCCGCCCAGCCGCCGTGCGCGTCCGGGCCGGGCCCCCGGCACGGCGCAGCCGTCCGGCGGGTCCTCGGCGTAGAGGGAGGCGCAGCCCACCGCACGGCCCTGCCGGAGGGCGGCGAGGTGGCGGGTGGCGGGGAGCCCGTCCCCGGGGTGGGCGAGGGCCTCCTCCGGGTGTCCGGGCCCGAGCACCTCCTCGCGGACCGGGTGCACGCGGGCGGCCGGTACGCGGTGGACGGACCAGCCGTGGGCCGCGGGGTCCGGGAGGTAGCCGGAGCCCGGGCGGTCGGGCAGGGTGACGTGCCCGGTGGCGTCGAGGGCGAGGCCCCGTCCGGTGTCGACCGCGAGGAGGTCGACCACGTCGACGTCGAGGTGGTCGGCCAGGCCGCCGAGGTGGGCGGTGGCGGAGACCCCGGCGGCGGACTCGGGCATGCAGCCCAGCATGGTGATCAGGCCGCGCTCCCGGGCGGCGCGCAGCAGGGTGAGGGCCGGGGTGATGCCGCCGGCCTTCATGGGCTTCACGTTGATGCCGTGGAAGGCCTCCGTGCAGGCGTCCAGATCGGCCGGCGAGGTGATGCTCTCGTCGGCGACGACCGGGATCGGGCTGAGTTCCCTGAGCGTGCGGGCCTCGGCCCAGGCGGCGCGCGGGAAGGGCTGCTCGATCAGCCGGACCCCGAGGTCCCGCAGGGCGGGCAGGGCGGGCACCAGCCGGGAGAGCTCCCAGCCGCAGTTGCCGTCGATGAGGAAGGGCGCGTCCGTCTGTTCCCTGAGCTCCCGCAGGATGCGCAGGTCGCCGGGGTCCGCGAGTTTGACCTTGTACGCGCACCAGCCGGGCCGTTCGCGCAGCTTGCGGACCATCGTCTCGGGGGTGTCGAGTCCGATGCTGAAGCTGGAGCGCAGGCCCTGCGGCCGGTCGAGGCCGAGGGAGGCCCACAGCGGGAGGCCGAGCAGGCGGGCGCGCAGGTCGTTCACCGCGGTGTCGAGGGCGGCGAGCACGAACGGGGACGCGGGCAGCGCGGCGGCCAGGCGGCGCCAGACGCCGTCCGCATCCCCCGGACCGCCGGGGTCCAGCGTGGCCAGGAGCGGTGCGACCCGCCGCAGGTCGGCGTGCATCCGCTCCAGGCCGGAGTTGTAGTGGTCCGTCATGAAGCAGGACGCCTCGCCGTAGCCGGACACCCCGTCCTGCTCGGCCTCGACGACCACCGTCCGCGTCACCGGGATGGCCTCCCGGGCGGAACGCCACAGGTGGCGCTGCGTCAGGCTGGTCTCGTGCGCGGTGATCCTCATCGGCCGCCCGCCCCCGACGGCCGCTGCGCCTCCGGGTCCGGCAGGCCGGGGAACCAGGAACCCGCCGCCGGGCGCAGGTCGTCGAACCACTCGGCGGCCGGGTCGTAGCGGGCGAAGAACTGCCGGCCCACCAGCCGGGGGTCGCGGGCCTGCAGCAGGCGCAGCGAGAAGACCCGTTCCCCCGCGACGGTGCAGACGGAGTCCAGCAGCACCTTCCCGGGGGCCGCCGACATCACCGGTCCGCGGGCGGTGCGGGCCAGTCCGGAGACCCCGCGGATGGCGTCGTTGTAGATGTCCAGCGCCTTGGCGAGGGGGACGCCGAAGTAGCTGCGGGCGCCGGTGTCCCGCTCGACGAACATGTAGTACGGCACGACGCCCAGCTCCACGAGCTGCTGCCACATCGAGGCCCACACGTCCGCGCTGTCGTTGACGTGCGCGATCAGGGGCGCCTGGGCGCGGATCACCGCGCCGGTCGCACGGACCCGGGCGATGGCCTCCCGTACGACGGGGGTCTCCAGCTCCCTCGGGTGGGAGAAGTGCGCCATCACCGCGACGTGGCGGCCCGCCGCGACGCAGCGCTCCAGCAGCCGCAGCAGGTCGTCGGCATCGGAGTCGGCGGTGAACCGGGCGGGCCAGTAGGAGAGCGCCTTGGTGCCGAAGCGCAGGGTGCGGACGCCCTCCATGGCCGGGGTGAGCAGCGGCTCGATCCAGCGCTTCAGCACCTCCGTCTTCATGATCATCGGGTCGCCGCCGGTGAACAGGACGTCGGTGACCTCGGGGTGGGCCGTCAGGTAGCCGGTGAGGTCGGCGGGCGCGCGCAGGGCCTGGCGGAGTTCGGCCACGCCGACGAACTGGGCCCAGCGGAAGCAGTACCCGCAGTACGCGTGGCAGGTCTGGCCCTGTGAGGGGAAGACCAGCAGCGTCTCGGCGTACTTGTGCTGGAGTCCGTCGAGCCTGCGGCCGTCCAGCGTCGGCACGTTGGCCTCCAGCTGGTCGCCGGGGTGCGGGTTGAGCAGCTCCTGGGCGTCGGCGGCGGCCTTGCGCAGCACGTCGCGCGGCGCATCCGCCTCGTGCAGCGCCCTGATGCCGTCGAAGATCTCCGGCGGGAGCATGTCGCGGTGCGGGAAGGTGAGCCGGAAGATCGGGTCGTCGGGCGCCGCCGACCAGTCGACGAGCTGGTCGGCGACGTACTCGTTCACCTTGAAGGGCAGGACGGAGGAGACGATCCGCAGGTCGCGCAGGTACTCGTCGGACATGCCGCGGTCGCGGGCGAGCGCCGCCAGGCGTTCGTGGGAGTAGGTCTTCACCCGGAATCCTCAGGGGTACGCGGTGGCGGGCTGTCCGCCACCGGCCGTGCGGGGGCTCAGCATCAGGAGTCGACGCGGGAGCGGGACCAGTCGAAGTCCACCTGGTCGGCCACGCCCATCTGCTCGACGAGCTTGTGCAGTCCGGTGTAGTCGCGGACCAGCCGGCCGCGGCCCGCCTGCGCCTGGCAGTCGGCGAGCATCTCGTGTCCGCCCGCGATGCCGGCGAGGTCGACGATCCGGTGCCAGGTCGAGTAGTCGTTGGCCACGAAGGCGTCCAGACCCTCCATCAGCATGTCCAGGAAGTACCGGCGCTGAGAGGTGTTCAGGTGCCCGTAGACCATCTCCGCGAGCACGTGCGAGATGGACGCGTGGCAGTACTCGTCACGGTTGTGCAGCGTCGCCGTCGTGCTGTTGATCGGCTGGATCGTGGTGTCCTCGGCGAGGAGGTCGAGGTACGCGTTGATGGATATCTCGGAGACCGTGGCGAAGGCCAGGGTCGTCAGGGACTTCTCCGACCGCTCCACGGCCCGGTCCCGCAGCTCCTGGTGGACGCGCGCGGTGTGGGAGAGCGGCAGCGCGTCGTCCGGCATGGCGCGGCCCCGGCGCCGGCGCGTCACCGCGCTCGCGTTGAGGTGCATGAGCGTGTGGTACTGCTCGTCGACCATGGCCTGGGCGAGCGACAGGTGCAGCGCCTCCCCGCCGAGGCCCGGGTACTCGCCCTCCATGACCAGGGCGAAGGCGGGGTTGGCCACCTTCTGCTCGGCCATGACGGTGTGCCGGTTGTACGCGATCCAGGCCCAGCTGAGCAGTTCGGACCGCTTCTCCGGGCTCAGGGCCAGGTAGGTCGGGTGGTCGTGGAAGGGCAGGATGCGTTCGGGGTAGTCCGCCCGCGCCGGGTCGAAGAGCTCGTCGAGGTCGGGTTCGTCCCGCTTGACGGTGGCCCTGCGGTGCCAGTTCCCGACGAGGCGGCGGATCACGGCGCTCTCCACCGGGTCGTTCGGGTCGAAGTCGGGGACGCCCTCGGGAAGCGGGGGCCCGGGGAACTCCTGGGCGGCGGCTTCGTCGGGGCGTTCGGCGGTCGGGGAGTCGCCGTTCATCACGTTCCTCACGGGAGAGCGGTGCCGGTCGGCACGGCTGGTGGTCGGGGCGCCGGCTTCCGGCGGTGGTGCGGCGCGGCGGGGCTCAGGACTCCGAGAGCCAGTACCGCGTGAGGTGGCGCCGCGCGTCGGCGTAGGAGGAGCGGGCGTGCAGCATCCGGTGGTTGTCCCAGACGAGGACCGAGTTCTCCGGGATGAGCACGGAGACCTTGTGCGCGCGGAAGAACGCCTCGGCCCGCACGGCCAGTTCGCGGCCGAGGGCGCCCAGCGGCAGCTCCTCGGCGGGTACGTCGGCGTCGACGGGCGGGTCGTAGTGGCCCGCCGTCAGCAGGTTGTAGCTGAACCGGACGATGTCGCGCCGTTCGGGCGTGCGCTCCACCACCGGGCGGTGGACCCCGGCGGTGCCGGTGCCCCCGGTGTTGTGGCCCACCCAGTCGACGCCCTCGCCGTGCACGGCGAGGCGCTCCGCCTCACCGAGGGAGGCGGTGAACGCGTAGGCGTCGGCCAGCTCCGTGTGTCCGCTGCCGCAGCGGGCCTGGACCCGGCAGTGCAGGGCCAGGTACCGGGGCGGCGGGTTCCAGCCGGGTGCCTCGGTGTGCACCAGGATGGTGTTGGTGCTCTTCGAGTAGCGCCGGTCCTCGAAGCCCGGCGCGGCCTTCACCTGGTAGCGCAACTGCCCGTCGTACTGGGGCATCAGGGTGCCGAACCCGCGCAGGGCGTCGGCAGCCTCCTCGTCGGTGGTGATGTCCCCGATCAGGGTGTAGCCCTGGTCGAGGAGTTCCTGGGAATGCGGTGTGGTGGCGGTCGTCATGCTCAGCGCTGCTCCATGTCTCTGCCCTCGGGGGCACGGCCCCTGAAGGGAGTCGGGGTCCGGCGTTCCGCGGGGAGGGCCCGGTGTCCGCGCGCGTGCCGGCGGCTCGGTGGCGCCGGGACGGGCGGGCCGGTGTCAGGCCCGCGGTGAACCGGTGCCGGGCCCGCCCGGCATCGCCGGCCTGCCGGGAGCCGAAGGCTCGACCGGCGGTCGTGGGCGCGGGCCCCGGCCCGGGGGAGGGGTGCGGGGGCTCAGGCGCCCCAGGTCACGTCGTTCTGGTCGATGGGACCGTGGTGGGGGTGGGCCGTGCCGCCGGTCTGCACGGTCGCCCGGTGCGGCCCGTCCGCCAGGGACGGCGCGCCGTCCGGGGAGGCCGCCAGGGCGAAGAGGAGGGCGGCGAGCGCGGTGCAGCCGGCGGCGATGGTCCTGAGAGTCGGTGTGAAGCTCACGGAAAGGGGCCCTTCGTGAATTGTTTCAGTTCTGGCTCTGGACGACCGGCGTTCGCCCCCGGAAGCGTGTTTCCTCTTCCCGCCCCGCCGGTGTTCTCACTGTGTCGGCTCGCCGGGGGTGCCGGAAGGGGATACCGGTGGACGGAATATGTCGTGTCCTATCCCGTCCACCGCTGACGGCGCGGCCAGGACGTCCCAGTACTCCGGGACCAGCACCACCCCGCAGGAGGCCATCCGGAAGGGCGCCAGCCGGGGATGCGCGGCGAGTGCGCGCATGCAGAGCGCCGCGGCCCTGAGCTCGGCGGCGGCCAGGAGGGGCGCGGTCAGGAAGAGGCCGACGACCGGTCCGCCGGGGGCGTCCGGGTGCAGGCTGACGTGCTCCAGGCCGTCGTCGGGGCCGGCGCAGCAGGTGAAGAGAGCGCGGGTCTCCTCGGGGAGCGGCAGGTCCGCGGGTCCGTCGAGACGGACATGTACGAGGTACACGGTTCCCCTTCACCTCTCGCGCGCAATTGCGTGCTGTGCCGTGTCATGTGGTGGCGTGCCGTGGCCTGGCCCGCCGGGCCCTTCGCGGCACCGTACGTCCGCGGGTGACCGGCGCGGCGCTCGTGGGACCCGTCCGCCCCGCATCCGGCCGGACGGGCCGGCGCCAGGTCCGTGGCGGGGGCGTGGCCAGGGCTCAAGTGTCGTGCAGGGCGCGCTGGTTCCGGACGTCGCCCCGAGGAGCGACTGTCCATTGATACACCTCTGACGGGGCAGCAGTGATTCTTTTCCCACGCGACCGTCACCGGGGCGGACCCAGGTCGCCGCGGCGGCGGCGCGGGCCGGGCGCGCCGACAGGCAACCTGACGTCGCCCCGGGGCATCCCCTCAGGCAAGATCGGAACACCGCACCGATGCTTCACAACCCGTCCACAGACACAATCATTGACCGGGAGTCCCCAACCATGCTGGCTGCGCTTGGTCTTGACACGGATACCGCACGCCTCTACCGCGCCATGCTGGCCCATCCCGACGACGGGATAGCCGCCCTGTCCCAGCGCCTGGGCCTGCCGGAGGACACGCTGCGCCACTGCCTCGACCGGCTCAGCTCCCTGGCACTCGTCCGGCCGTCCGGCCAGGCCGACAGCGCGTTCCGGGTGATGGGGCCGGAACAGGCCATGAACCTGCTGCTCGCCCGCCAGCAGGCCGAGCTCGCCGCCCATCAGGAGCGCGTCGAATCCGCTCGGGCCGCAGCCGCGCAACTGGTCGCCGAATGCTCCGCCCTGCGCGGGCCCGCCACCGGGATCCGCGTGGAGCAGCTGACCGGCGCGCAGGAGATACGCGCCCGGCTCGCTCGGCTCGCCGCCGACGTGGAGCACGAGATCATGACCTTCGCTCCGGGCGGCGCACACACGGACAGCGACCTGGAGGCCAGTCGCGCGCCCAACGCGGCCCTGCTGGAGCGCGGTGTCGTCATGCGCACCATCTACCTCGACAGCGTGCGCAACCACCAGCCGACCCTGCGCCACGTCGACTGGCTCCACCAGCACGGCGGCCAGGTCCGTACGGCTCCCAGCCTGCCCATCAGGATGATCATCGCTGACCGGAACGAGGCCGTGCTGCCGATGGACACCGCCGATGCGCAGAGCGGTGCCGTGGTCCTCACCGGGCAGGGCATCAGCACGGCCCTGTGCGAGCTGTTCGAGAGCACCTGGCAGGCCGCCAGCCCGCTCGGCCCCACGGTCGAACGCGACACCAACGGGCTAACCCGCCAGCACCACGAGGCCCTCCGGCTGCTCGCCCAGGGTCTCACCGACCAGGCCATCGCCAAGCGGCTCGGAGTGTCCTCCCGTACGGCCCGGCGGTTCGCGGCCGAGCTGATGGAGGCCCTGGGGGCGCGCAGCCGGTTCGCGGCGGGCGTCCAGGCGGTCCAGAACGGCTGGCTGCCCGCGAACCGCACCTGACCCGGCAGGGGGGTGGCACGGGGCGGAACGGGGCCCGCTCCCGCCACCGGTGTGCCCCGCGGGATTTCCCGGGCCTCCCCAGCCGTGTCCGATTTGCCCTTGTATAGCCATGGCCCGTGAGGGCCATGGCCGCTACCGTCCAGCGCGAAACCGTTGCTCGGGGATGCCTGTCCGTCCCATCGTGTTCTGTGTGTACGGCGCCGTGAATTCCCCTGGATAACGGAAATTCCGCGGCCCATCGATGCCGCCATCGCGCCTCGATTCCCCTACACGAATTCCGGAATCCGAAGAATTCAGAACGCGCGGCAGAGGCGGTCGGTCCGAATGGCGAAGGACAACACCAAAGCGGCGCCCGGCCGGCCCTCGCCCCTGGCGCTCCGCATCTTCCTCGGCGGCCAGAGCGTCTCCCTGATGGGCGACGGCCTCGCGATCCTGGCGATCCCGCTGCTCGTCCTGGAGGTCAGCGGGTCCCCGTACGCCGCGGTCCTGGCCGCCATCCCGCGGACCGTCGGATACCTGCTCGTCGGCCTGCCGGCCGGGGCCCTGGTGGACCGGCTGAACCCCCGCAGCGTCATGCTGGCCATGGACGCCGTACGGTTCGGGGTCTTCCTCACCCTCGCCCTGCTCGCCGCCACCTCGCAGCTGCGCGTCCCGGTGATCCTCGCCCTCGCCTTCGTGGCGGCCGGCGCCGGGGTCTTCTTCGAGACCGCGCTGACGGTGGCCGTGCGGGACCTGGTCGCGGAGGAACGGCTCGTACGCACGAACTCGCTGCTGGAAGCGGCGACCCAGGGCGCACAGGTCGTCGGGCCCGGTCTGGTCGGCGTGCTGTCGGCGCTCTGGGGCCTCCAGGTGGCCCTGGTGGTCAACGCCTGCACGTTCGCCGTCTCCTTCGCCACCGTCCTGCACGTCCTGCGCGGCCGGAAGCGTACGGAACGGGCCCCCTCCCCGCCGTTGAAGCAGGCGCTGCGCGGGGTGGGCGGGGACCTGGCCGAGGGGTTCCGCTGCCTGCGGTCCCTGCGCGTCGTCCTGGTGGTCACCTGCCTCCAGGCGAGCGCCAACCTGTTCCTCGCCGTCGGCTACCTGCTGGTGTTCTACCTGCGCGACACCCTCCACCTCGGCACCTCCGCGGTGAGCGCCGTCGTCGCCGCCGGCGGTGTGGGCGGGGTGCTCGGGGCGGCGGTGGCGGTCCGGCTCGGTGCCCGGATGCGGCACGAAACGCTCATCGCGCTCGGCGCCGCAGGGCTGGGCGTGGCGCTGGCCTCGCTCGGCGTGGCGACGTCACTGGTCCCGCTGCTGCTGCTGAACCTGCTGCTGGGCTGCTCGACCGTGACCGCGGTGGTGCTGATCAGATCCCTGCGCCAACGCCTCGTACCCCGGGCCCTGCTGGGCCGGGTGACCGCCACGGCCAGGGTCGCCGCACTGGCCGCCAGCCCGGTCGGCGCGCTCGCCGGAGGCGCGCTGACCACGATGAACCACGGCGACCCCCGGCCGGTGTTCCTGGCGGCCGGCCTGCTCAGCGTCCTGACGACCGCCGCCGCCTGGACGTTCGGCCTGCGGGGCGGCACGCACCGTCCGCCCGGCCCCGCCCAGGAACACGCCCCCTCCGCCACACCCGACACCCCCACCCCGCGCGGCACGTCCGCCACACCCGTCATCGAGACCAGCGAACCCAGGGAGACGCCGTGACCAACGGCATCACACAGCACTACCTCGCCACCGTCGACCACCGCACCACCGGCGAGGCGATCCACAAGGCCGTCGACTCGGACCTCCTCACCACCGCGTACGGCGGAGCGTTCCTGGGCCGGCCGCTCTTCCTCGAACACGCCCAGCAGGAAGGCCTGGGACGCGACCTGTCGGGACTGTTCCGGCTGCTCACCACCCTTCCCGACCGGGTGGCGGACGGCGACCTCGCCCGCTACTGCGCACTCGTGGGGATGACCCGCTCGCAGACCGACGCCGTCCGCCGGACGGCCGGCGCCGACCCCGTACCGCTGGGCCGGGCCGACCTCTACCACGACGGCGACGGCTTCCGGCTCCTGGAGTTCAACCTCAGCAGCGCCCTCGGCGGCTTCGAGAACGCCGAGATCAACCGGGCGCTGCTCGACGTCCCCGCGGTGGCCGACTTCGCGGAGCGCGAGCGCCTGCGGTACGCCGACACCCTGGGCGAGATCGTCCGCGTCATGCTCGGCTCCGCCCGCGCCCCCTGGTGGGGCGACCGGCCGTTCGTCGCGATCGTCGACACCCCCCGTGCCTTCGCGGACCTCGAAGGCAGGCTCGGCCACATGGCCCGGATGCTGGCGGACCACGGCGTCGACGCGGTGGCCTGCCACACGGGCCAGTTGAAGGAGGAGGGCGGACGGCTGTTCGTCGACGGCCGCCCCGTCGACATCGTCTACCGGTTCTTCATCATCGAGGACCTGCTGGAGGAGACGGGCGAGATCGAGCTCATCGACCCGATCCTGCGCTGCCACGAAGCCGGCGGCGTCACCGTGTTCGCCCCGCTCGACACCGAGATGTACGGCAACAAGAGGGCCCTCGCGCTCCTCGGCGAGGAGCAGGTCAGGGCCACCCTGTCCGACGGGGACCGGGAACTGGTCGACCGCTTCCTCCCCTGGACCAGGCGCATGCGGCGCGGCCCCGTCGAAGTGGCGGGGGAGCACGTCGACCTGGAGTCCTACTGCCTGGACCACCAGGCGTCCCTCGTGCTCAAGCCCAGCCTCCTGCACGGCGGCGCGGGTGTCGCCACCGGCTGGTCGATGAGCCCGGCGCAGTGGCGCGAAGCGCTCGACGAGGCCTTCCGGAACCCGTTCGTCGTGCAGCGCAGGGTGGTGCCCGCCCCCGAACCCTTCCCGGGCCAGGGGGAGACCGGGTCGCAGGTGCTGAACTGGGGCGTCTTCATGGCCGGTGACCACTACGCGGGGTCCGTGGTGCGCGGGGTGGGGGACCCGGACGTGAGCGTGGTGAGCATGGGGGCGGGAGCGCGGGTCGGCTGCTGCTTCCACCGCGAGGACGAGAGCGGTGCGGTGTGACGCCGCCGCCCGCCGGGGCCACGGCGCCCGGAGCCACGGCGCCCAGGACCCCGGCCCCCGGGACCCGGGCCGCCGACAGCGCGGACATGGCCGGGGCACTCGGTGAACTCGCCCTGCGCCTGGTGGACATACCGTCCGAGAGCGGCGACGAGTCGGCGATCGCCGACTTCGTGGAAGACCGGCTGCGGAGGCTGGACCACCTGGAGGTCGTCCGGCTGGGCCACTGCGTCATCGCCCGCAGCGACCGCGGCCGCCCCGCACGGGTCCTGCTCGCCGGGCACCTGGACACCGTGCCCGCCACGGCACCGCCCCAGCCCACGGGGCTCGACGGCGACGAGGTGACCGGCCGGGGCGCCGTCGACATGAAGGGCGGACTCGCGGTCCTGCTCGCACTCGCCGAGCACGCCGTGGCCGGGGCCCGGTACGACTGCACCCTGGTCTTCTACGACCGCGAGGAGTCCGGCAGCCACCTCAGCGGCATGCACCACCTCGCCGCCCGCCACCCCGAACTGCTCCGGGCCGACGCGGCGGTCCTCCTCGAACCGACCGGGGGCTGGGTGGAACCCGGCTGCCAGGGCAGCCTGCGCGTCCGCGCGGCCTTCCCCGGGCGCGCCGCGCACACCGCCCGCCCCTGGCAGGGGACGAACGCCGTGGAGGGGGCCCTGCCCGCCCTGGCGCGCTGCGCGGACCACCGGCCGCAGCCCGTCACGCTGGACGGCCTGACCTATCCGCAGGCCCTCCAGATCGTGGGCGTCGAGGCCGGCGGCGACTCCAACGTGGTGCCCGACCGGTGCGTGGTGCACGTCAACTCCCGGTACGCCCCGAACCGCAGCCGCGAGGAGGCCTTCGCAGAGGTGGAGAAGCTGCTCGGCCCGGAGGCCGACGAACTCGTGGTCACCCTGGACTCACCCGCCGCCCGGCCTTCCCTGGAGCACCCGGTGCTGCGCCGGCTGAGCACCCTGGCCGAGGGCAGGGTGCGGCCGAAACTCGGCTGGACCGACGCAGGCCGGCTCGCACAGCTCGGCGTCCCCGCGGCCAACTACGGCCCGGGCGACCCCGAGCTGGCACACGGCCCCGGCGAACGCGTCAGCCGCCGCGAACTCCTCGAAGCCTTCCACCTGCTGAAGCAGGTGCTCGCCCCATGACGGCACCCACCCTCGCCCGGCAGCCCGTCCAGCAGGCCTCCCGCGTCCTCGTGACCGACGTGACCCTGCGCGACGGCGGATACCTGAACGGCCACACCTGGACGGACGAGCAGGCACTCGCGGTCGTCCGCGCCGTCGCCGCCTGCGGAGTCCCCCGCATCGAGGTCGGCTACGCGACGGGAGCCGCCGCCCCGGACGCCCGCCGCACCCCGGGCGGCCTCCCCCCGGCGGAGCTGCTCGACGCCCTCGTCGACGCCGCCTCGCCCGCCACCGTCCTGATGATGGTGAAACCCGGCACCGGCGCCCCCGACTGGAAGGCCCTGGCCGCCCGCGGCGTGGGAGGGGTGCGCATCCCGCTCCCCGTGACCCGCGTCGACGAGGCCGCAGCACTGCTGGCCGGAGCCCGGGAAGCAGGGCTGGAGGCGGTCGTCAACCTGATCCGGGTCAGCGCCCACCCCCTCGACCTGACGGTGGAAGCCGCCGTCCGCGCCGCCGAGCTGGGGGCGCAGGCACTGTACGTAGCCGACTCCAACGGCAGCCTCACCCCCGACGCCGTGGGCGAGCTCGTGCGGGCGCTGCACGCGTCGGTGCCGGTTCCGCTCGGCTTCCACGCCCACGACAACCTGCGGCTCGCCTTCGCCAACACCCTGGCCGCGCTCGCGGCGGGCGCCGTACACGTGGACGCCTCCTTCGCCGGCCTCGGCAAGGGCGGCGGGAACCTCGTACTGGAACTGCTGCTCGGCGCCCTGCGGTCGGCCGGCCGCGACGACCTCACCCTCCGGCCGCTGGCCCCCCTCGCGCAGGTCCTGGACGCCGAGACGGCGGTCAAGCGCAGCCAGGAGCCGGGCGCGTGGGCCGCCGGCCTGCTCGACCTCGACATGGAGCGCGCGGCCCCCGTCTTCGGACTCCCGCTCGACGAGGTCCTGGCCTTCGTCGATTCCCCGGCGGCGCGCCGGTAGCCCGGCCGCGCCCCTCTGCCACCACCTTCCCGACCCCACCCCCCGACCCCTCCCCGTATCGGAGTTGACATGACCGACTTTGTGGACGACCTCGACCAGATGATCCGCGCCCGGCGCAAGATGACCAGCCCGCTGTACCGGACGATCCTCGCGGGCCGGGCGTCACAGCCGCTCCTCGAAGGATTCGTACGCCACCGCTGGCCGATCAAGAGCATGTGGACCCGCAACATCCTGGGCATCGCCTCCGGTGTCGAGGACTACCGGCTGCGCGCCCTGCTCGTGGAGAACGTGTACGAGGAGGAGACCGGCGCCCTCAGCCGCAGCAAGCGCCACCTGGAGACGTTCGCCGACTTCGGCACCGCCGTGGGCGTCGACCGCGACTCGCTCACCACGGACGACCCCCGGCCGGAGACCAGGGCCGTGGTCGACCACAACATCTCGGTGTGCAACTCCTCCCGGGCGCACTTCACCGCGGGTGTCGCCTCCGTCCTGCTGCTCATGGAGGGCCAGCCCCCCATCGTCGACGAGCAGGGCGGCAGCATGCTCGCGGTGATGCGCGACGTGTACCGGCTCCCCGCCGAGGCACTGGAGTTCTTCGTCCACCACGCCTCCGCCGACGAAGGGGCGGACGGGGTGAGCGAGCTGGAGGACGAGCACGCCGAGGCGGCGCGCGAACTGCTGCGCCGCTACTGCACGACCGACGAACTGCGCGGAGCGGCACGCGAGGCACTGGCCCGGGCACTCGAACTGCGCCACCGGCACTTCGACATGATCCTCGCGAGCTCGTACGACTCCGCCGACCAGCCCTTCCGATACGAAGCGGACGCCGCGCATGCCACCGTCTGACGTCCCGCCCGGCACCCCGCCCCCGGACACCGTCTTCCACGCCGGGCGCCTGGTCCCCGCCCACGAGGCGACCCTGCGGGTGGACAGCATGGCCCTGCGCTACGGACTGTCCGTCTTCGAGGGCGTCCGGGTCTACCGCCAGACCGCCGGCGGGGTCCGCCCCTGGCTGCCGGCCCAGCACCTCGACCGGCTGCGCGCGTCCCTGGCCGCCATGCTGCTGCCCGACCCGGGGATCGACGCCGTTCCCGGCATCATCGCGGAACTCACCGCCCGCAACGGCATCACGGACGACGCCTACTGCCGGATCAGCGTCAGCGCGGAAGGGCCGGGAACGATCGGTGACGAGGTCGCAGCCGTGCTGAGCGTCACCCTGCGTCCCATGGGCCGCAAACGCTGGCTGAGCGGCGCCGAGGGCATGCGGCTCGGCGTGAGCCGGTGGCAGCGGCCGCCCGCCGCCACCCTGCCGACGCACGCCAAGAGCATCGCCCAGTACGCCGGTTCGCGCATCGCGCTGGCCGAGGCGAAGGCCGCCGGGTACGACGGCTGCCTGCTGACCACCCCCGAGGGCAACGTGGCCGAGGCTCCGACCGCGACCCTGTGCACGGTGCACCGCGGCACGCTCGGCACCCCGCCCCTCACCGACGGCGTACTGCCCGGCGTGACACGGGCCTGGGTCCTCGCCGCCTGCCGGGACCTGGGGATCGCGGCGGGGCCGCGCAGCACGGACGTGGCGCGGCTGCACGCGGCGGACGAGGTGTTCCTGTGCGGCACGGGCCTGGAGTTCGCCCCGGTGCGCGCCGTCGACACGGTGACCGTCCCGGACTGGGAGCGCCGCCCGGTCATGTCCCGGCTGGCCGAGAAGTACTTCGCGGAGGCCCGGGGCGAGACCCGGGGCACCGAGGTGGGCTGGAGTTCCGTTGATTGACTGGATCCGGACGGGCACGGCGACGGCGGTGCTGGCGGGGGACCCGCAGCACGCCCTGGCCGTCACCGCCGAGGAGGTGGCGGCCGCGCCGCCGCTGCGCAACCGGCCCTTCGCCCTGTCGCCCACCGCCCTCTTCCTCGAAGCATCCGGCGCGCGAGCGCACGCTGCGCGGGTCGAGTCCTACGTCGCCCTGCTGGACAAACTGCTCGCCCTGTACCGCTCGGACCCGCGCGTGCGGGAGTTCTTCGGCCTCTCCGCCGCGGCCGAGCGGCTGGTACGCGCGGGTGAGGAGTCCCTGGACCGGGTCACGGTCGCGCGGATCGACGGCTATCTGGACCTGGAGTCCGGCCGGCTGCGCGTCCTGGAGAACAACGCGGACGCCCCGGCCGGAGCCGTCTTCACCCCCCGCATCAACACCGCGGTGGCCGCCGTCCACCGCAGGCTGGGCCTGGACGGGGACGCCGGCGCCGCGTACCCCTTCCGCGACGACCGCGCCTTCGCCTCGCTCCTCCTGGAGGAGGCCCGGCGCCACGGCTCCTCCGTCGCGGCCCCCCGGATCGCGGTGCTCCAGCCCCGGGACGCCGCCGGCGTCGAATCCGTCGAGCTGGTCGCCCAGCTGTCCTCCCTGGGCGCCACCGCCTTCCTGGCCGACCCCCGGGACCTGGAGGTGGACGGCCGGCAGGTGTCCTTCGCCGGCCGCCGGGCCGACCTGTGCTGGAACAAGGTGAACACCGTGCTGTGGCAGCGGCTCGTGGAGTCCTCGCCCGGTCTGGTCGACCTCTGGTGCCGGGCGCTGGCCTCCGAGCGGTTCCTGCACCTCAACCCCATGGCCGCCCGCTACGTGGCGGAGAACAAGACCGCCCTCGCCCTGGTGCAGACCCCGGCCTTCGCCGGGCACTTCGACCCCGCGGAGCGCGCCCTGGTGGCCGAACTCCTCCCGTGGTCCCGCTCCCTGCGGGCCCGCACCGACCTGCCGGACGAGGCGGAGATCCGCGCCCGCGCCCCGGAGTTCGTCATCAAGGAGCCCTACGACATCAGGGGCGACGGGGTCCTGGTCGGCCGCTCGGCCCGCGCGGACCACTGGGCCGCCGCCGTCGCGCTGGGCGGGCGGGAGGGGTTCCTCCTCCAGGAGTACGTGCCCCCGGTCGGCGTCCCCGTCCTGCGCGAGGACGGCCGGACCGTGCCCATGGCCGTGAGCCTGGACTCGTTCGTCTGGGCGGGACGCTTCGTCGGATTCGGCTCCAAGGCGTCGACCTCGGACCGGGTGAACGTGTTCCAGGGCGGACGGAAACTGTCGGTACGCGTGTCAGGAGACCAGCCGTGACCAGAACCACCGGACCCACCGCGGCCGGATCCGGCAGCCCGGTACCGGCCGGCCTCGCCGTCGCCGACACGGCGGCGGTCAGCGACGCCCTGGACATGCTGGGGCTCGACGGCTGCCTCCCGGGCCTGAGCCACCTGTCGGGCCGCGGGTTCGTGGCCGGGCCCGCCTTCACGCTCCGCTACGAGCCCGTGGACGAGGGCGAGCCGGGGCCCGCCGGCGACTTCCTCGACGACGTGCCCCCCGGGTCCGTGGTCGTCATCGCCAACGCGGGCCGCACCGGGGCCACGGTCTGGGGCGACGTCCTCAGCCGCGTCGCCCGGCACCGGGCGGTGGCGGGGACCGTCATCGACGGCGTGTGCCGGGACATCGGCGGCTCCCGCGAGACCGGGTACCCGGTCTGGGCGCGGGGCGTCTTCATGCGCTCGGGGAAGAACCGCGTACGGCTGAGCGCGGTCGGCGCCACCGTCGAGGTCTGCGGCGTCGCGGTCGCACCCGGGGACCTGGTCTGCGCGGACGAGTCGGGCGTGGTCGTGGTGGACCGCCGGCACGCGGAGCGGGTGGCGGAGCTGGCGGCGGACATCCGGGACCGCGAGCAGCGGATCGTCACCGCCGCCCTGGCGGGCCGCTCACTGGCCGCCGCCCGCCGCGAGTTCGGATACCACGCGCTGGCCCGCCCGGTGCGGAACAAGCCCGGTCACCCGTAGCGACAAGCAAGCCCTCACAGGAGAGAGACCATGCTCATTCACGACCTCGTCGTGCACCCGCGCCGCGTACCCCTGCGCGTCCCCTACAAGTCGGTGGTGCGCGGCACCGTCCGCGAGGCCCGGGTCACCCTGGTCGAACTCGTCTACGGGGACGGGCGCTCCGCATGGGGCGAGGCCGTGTCCATGCCCGCGGTGACCGGTGAGACGCCCGAGAGCGCGGCGGCGCTCCTGCACGGCCCGCTGCGCGAGGCCGTCGTCGGCCGGCGGGTCGAGGACCTGGGGGAGAACTGCGCCCGCGTCGACCGCTCCGTGGCGGGCAACGGCGGGGCGAAGGCCGGGGTGGACATCGCCCTGCACGACGCCTTCGCCCAGATGCTCGGGATCCCGGTCTTCCGCCTCCTGGGCGGATCGCAGAAGGAGCTGGAGACCGCCATCACGGTGGGGCTCGGCACGGCCGACGAGATGGCCGACCGGGCGCACGCACTGGTGGCGGACGGCTTCACGGCCCTGAAGCTGAAGGTCGGACACGCCGTCGAACTCGACGTCCGCCGGGTCGAGGCGGTCCGGCAGGCGGTGGGCCCCGGCGTCCGGCTGCGCCTGGACGCCAACCAGGGGTGGACCGCCAAGGAGGCCGTGCGGGCGGTCCGGCGGCTGGAGGACGGCGGCGCGGACATCGAGCTGATCGAGCAGCCGGTCGCGGCCCGGGACCTCGCCGCGCTCCGCTTCGTACGGGAACGGGTCGCGACCCCGGTGGTCGCCGACGAGAGCGTGCAGACCGCGCGGGACGCCCTGGAGGTGGTACGGCACGAGGCCGCCGACGTGCTGAGCCTGAAGCTCCAGGAGTGCGGCGGCATCCGCAACGTGCTCCGGATCATCTCCATCGCCGAGGCCGCCGGTCTGGGCTGCATGGTGGGCTGCTCCCTGGAGACGGAGATCTCCGTCACCGCCGCCGCGAGCGTGGTCTCGGCGCGCTCGGCGGTCACCTACGTCGACCTGGACGCGCCGCTGTGGCTGGGCGCCTCCCCGGTCCGCGGCGGAGCCGCCTACCGCGGACCTGCCCTGGACCTCCCGACGGACCCCGGCCTGGGCGTGACCGGACTCCTGCCGCCCCCGCAGGACTGACCCGGCCCCGCACGCCGAGGGCCGGCGCGTCAGCTCTGCGCGGTGTCGTCGCCCGTCTGGCCGGCTTCCTCGGCCGGGCGGGCCTTCGCGCGCATCTTGCGCACCAGCTCGGCCTTGCGGTCGGCGGCACCCTGCCGGTCGAGGTTGCGGTGCGGGCCGTTGTTCTGGCGCTCGGCGCGGGACTGCCTCTTGCGCTGGCCGCCGCCCTGGCCCACGGGGTTGTTGATGTTCTTGCTGTCGGTCACGGATTCTCCCGGTGAAGCAGTGAAGAGATGTGCGGATTCATGACAAAGACGGTATCCGGTCCCGCTCGGGGGCGGCGGCTGCGGGGGGAGCGCGAGGCCCCCCCGCAGCCGCCGGCGGGTCAGACGGGGTCGGGGGCGGCTTCGCCGACCAGTTCCTCCAGGACGTCCTCCATGGTGACGAAACCCACGACGGCGCCCTGGGCGTCCGTCACGGCGGCGAGGTGCGTGCCGGCGGTCCGCATGGCGGTCATGGTGTCGTCGAGAGGGGTGTCCAGCGCGACGGTGGTGACCGTGTGCAGGGCCTCCGTCGGGAAGGGCGCGGTCCGGTCGGTGGCGGCCAGGGCGTCCTTGATGTGCAGGAAGCCGAGGATCGCGCCGTCCGGGCCGGTGACGACCAGGCGCGAGTAGCCGTGCTCGGCGGCGGTCCGCTCCAGTCCGCGCGGGGTGACGTCCCGGTCCACGGTGACGAACCCGGCACGCGGGATCATGATCTCGCCGACGTTCCTCGTGCCGAGTTCCAGGGCGTCCTGGAGGCGTTCGCTGTCCTCGGGGTCGATGAGTCCGGCGTCCCGCGAGTCCTTGACCAGGCGGGCCAGCTCGTCGTCGGTGAAGACGGCGGAGACCTCGTCCTTGGGCTCGACCTTCAGCAGGCGCAGCAGGGCGTTGGCGAAGGCGTTGATGCCGAAGACGACGGGGCGCAGGGCCCGGGTGAGGGCGACCAGCGGCGGGCCGAGGAACAGGGCGGTCGGCGCGGGCGCGGCGAGGGCGATGTTCTTCGGGACCATCTCTCCGATCAGCATGTGCAGGTACGTCGCCAGGGTGAGCGCGATCACGAACGCGATCGGGTGGATCAGCGCCTCGGGTACGCCGATCGCCTCGAAGGGCGGTTCCAGCAGGTGCGCGATGGCCGGCTCGGCGACCGCGCCGAGGACCAGCGAGGAGACGGTGATGCCGAGCTGGGCGGTGGCCATCATCGCCGACAGGTGTTCCAGTGCCCAGATCGTGGTCCGGGCCCGCCGGTTGCCCTTGAGGGCCTCCGGCTCGATCTGGCTGCGGCGCACGGAGATCAGCGCGAACTCGGCGCCGACGAAGAAGGCGTTGGTGACCAGGGTCAGGGCGCCGATCAGCAGCTGGATCGTGGTCATCGGTTCTCCTCCTCGGTCTCGTCGGCGGGGGTGGACTCGGGTGCGGTGATGCGCACGCGGTCGGCGCGGTGGTGCTCTATCCGCAGGACGGCGAGCTGCCAGCCCTCGACGTCGACGCGGTCGTCCGTCGTGGGGATGCGCTCCAGGCGGGTGGCGACCAGGCCGGCCAGGGTCTCGTACGGGCCCTCGGGGACGGCGAAGCCGATCTCCTCCAGCTGGTCCGTGCGGACGCTGCCCTCGGCCTCCCACACCGCGCGCCCGTCCGGGGCCGGGGCGCAGGGCGCGAGGTCGGGGACTTCCTTCGGGTCGTGTTCGTCGCGGACCTCGCCCACGACCTCCTCGACGATGTCCTCGACGGTCGCCACGCCCGCGGTGCCGCCGTACTCGTCGATGACGACGGCCATGGTGCGCGCCTTGCGGAGCCGCCTCAGCAGGGTGTCGACGGGCAGGGAGTGCGGCACCAGCAGGGCCGAGGTCATGAGCTCGGTGACCGGGGTCAGCATCCGCTTGTCCTCGTCGAGGTCCAGGACGTCGCGGATGTGCAGGGTGCCGACGACCTCGTCCAGCGTGTCCCGGTAGACCGGGAACCGGGACAGGCCGGTCGCCAGCGTCAGGTTCGCGGCGTCCGCGGCGGTGGCGTGCGCCTCCAGGGCCTGTACGTCCACGCGGGGGGTCATGACGTTCTCTGCGGTCAGCTCGCCCAGGCGGAGCGTACGGACGAACAGCTCGGCCGAGTCGGCCTCGATGGCGCCCTCGCGGGCCGAGTGCCGGGCCAGTGCCACCAGCTCCTCCGGCGTGCGCGCGGAGGCCAGCTCCTCGGCGGGCTCCAGGCCGAACCGGCGCACGAGCCGGTTGGCCGTGTTGTTCAGGTGCCGGATCAGCGGGGCGAAGGCGGCCGTGAAGGCGCGCTGGGGGCCCGCGACGACCTTGGCCACCGCCAGCGGACGGGAGATCGCCCAGTTCTTCGGGACCAGCTCGCCGACCACCATGAGGACGATGGTCGACAGCGCCACGCCGAGCAGGGTGGCGGTGGTGGACACGGCGCCGGACGGCAGGCCGGCGGCCTCCAGCGGGCCGCGCAGCAGCACGGACACGGAGGGCTCCGCGAGCATGCCGATGACCAGGGAGGTCACCGTGATGCCGAGCTGGGCGCCCGAGAGCTGGAAGGTGAGCCGCTTGGCGGCCTTCAGGGCGCCCTCGGCGCCCCGCTCACCGGCCGCGGCGGCGCGTTCGAGCTCGCTCCGCTCCACGGTGGTCAGGGAGAACTCGGCGGCCACGAACACGGCACAGGCCAGTGTCAGCGCGAGCGCGACGAGCAGCAGCAGGAACTCGGTCACCGTGCCACCCCCGCTCCCGGCTCGTGGATCTTCGGGCAGGTCGTGGCACGGCAGGGACTGGGAGGTTCACCCATTGCGGGTCTGCTGCTCCGTTTCGCGCTCGGCGGGCCGTGGGCCCGGACTGTTGTTCGGTCACGGACAGTATCCGCGACTTTTTGGTAAAGGGCAAGCAAAGTGCCGCGTGCATCGTTCCGTCGCCCGGAGGCGGCGGCGCCGTGCGGCGGGGGTGCTGCGGCCATGCTTCTACATGTGTGTAGATTTTGCCAGGCTGATCTTCGTTTCGCGAACCATGACTGAAGGAGTGAGCGCCACGATGGTGTTCAAGCGACTGCTCGGCTCGATGGGCATCGGTGGTCCCAGCGTCGACACGGTCCTCGACCCCGCGGGTGCCGTGCCCGGCGGCAGCCTGACCGGCGAGGTCCGGCTCACCGGCGGCCGCGCGGCCTTCGACATCGAGCACATCACCCTCGAACTCGTCGCCCGCGTCGAGGCGGAGACCGGGCACGGCGAGCACGAGGGCACCGTCGCCTTCGAGCGCTTCACCGTCGGCGGGGGCTTCCGCCTCGACGAGGGCGAGAAGCGCACCGTGCCGTTCGCGGTGGACCTGCCCTGGGAGACCCCCGTCACCGAACTGCACGGCCGGCCGCTCGGCATCGTCCTCGGCGTGCGCACGGAACTCGGTGTGGCCGGCGCCAAGGACAAGGGCGACCTCGACGCCCTCACCGTCCGTCCCCTCCCCGTCCAGGAAGCGGTCCTGGAGGCCCTGGGGCAGCTCGGCTTCGCCTTCAGGTCCGCCGATCTCGAGTACGGGCACATCGGCGGCACCGGCCAGGAGCTGCCCTTCCACCAGGAGATCGAACTGGCCCCCGCCGCCCGGTACGCCGACCGGGTCAACGAGATCGAGGTCACCTTCCTCGCCAACCCCGCGGGCATGGACGTGATCCTGGAGGCCGACCGGCGCGGCGGCCCCTTCACGGGCGGGCACGACGCCCTCGCCCGCCACACGGTCCGCCACGACCAGCTCGCCCACACGGACTGGAACGCCGAGGTCGACGCCTGGATCCGCGCCCTGGCCGAGGCCCACGCGACCCGCACCGCGCACGGCCACGCCCCGTACGGGGACGAGCACGGTCACGGACCCGGCGGCCACCGCTCCGGCCCCGGTGCCGGCACCGCGATCGCGGCCGGCGCCGCGGGTCTCGCCGTCGGCGTGGTCGGCGGCATGGTGGCCGCCGAAGCCGTCGACGAGATCGGCGACTTCTTCGAGGGCGACGAGGACGAGTCCTGACGGAACGGAGGGGAGGAGGCGGGCGATTCGGCCATCTCCCTGCGGGTCCGGGCCGTCGATCCTAAGCTGACGCCGTAGGGGGAGACGGCTTGAGGGGGCACGCCTCATGGGGGCAGTGAGCAGGGGATCGTCGGCGCTGAAGGCGGGCGTCAGGCGGCTCGTGAGGCGCACGGGGTTCGACATCGTGCGCAGCACCGACAACAGGGGTGGCGTCGACGACTTCATCCCGTTCGAGGCGACGATCCGGGCCGCACGCGCGAGCGGCCTGTCGGTCGGTGACCACATCGACGCGGTCATGAACGGGACGCCCGGCGCCACGCAGTTCACCATCGACGAACTGCGGTCCCTCGGCGTCTACGCCGCCGGGCCGCGCACGGTGCTGGAGATCGGCCCCGGATCCGGGCGGTACCTGGAGAAGACGCTGAAGGAGTGCTCGCCGGAGCGCTACGAGATCTACGAGACGGCGGCACCCTGGGCCGGCTACCTCGTGGAGACGTTCGGGGCGGTCGCCCGGCCGGCGGAAGGATCCAGCCTGGCGCCGACACCCGACGCCAGCATCGACCTCGTCCAGGCCCACAAGGTCTTCAACACCGTGACCTTCCTCTGCGCCTCCCGGTACTTCTTCGAGATGGCCCGCGTCGCCCGGCCCGGCGGCCGGATCGTCTTCGACGTGATGACGGAGAGGTGTCTGGACCCGGCCACGGTGCGCACCTGGGCGACCCGGGGCGGGGCCGGCCACGACACCTATCCCACCCCCATCCCGCGCGGGACGTGCGTGGACCTCTTCGGCACCCTCGGCTGCACCCTGGAGGCGAGCTTCCTGGCGCCCATGGGCGTGGCCACCACGGAGGTGCTCGTCTTCGCCAAGGGGGCCTGAACCCGACGGGCGGGCCGCCGCCCTCGCCCCGGACCGTCAGGGCGAGAACGTCGCCGCGTGCAGGATGAGGCCGAGCGTGACGGCCGCGTTGGCCGAGGACAGGGCCGAGGCCGTCGCCCCGCCCGCGGCCGTCCACACGGCCAGCCCGGCTGCGGTGCAGGCCGGCGGCCAGGCCCGTGCGGCGGGGGCGGGCGCGAGCAGGGCGGCGACGCGGCGCGGAACCGGGCCGGCCACCGCGAAGTGGGCGAGCGCGGACACCGGCGCTCCGCGGGAGACCAGACCGGCCTTGCCGATGGCCCGCGCCACCGTCCTCCGGCTGCCGACCTGCGTCGCGGCCACCTCGTCGGCCCACCGCTCGGCGGTGTACGCGACCGCCGTGCGCAGGGGCCGCAGGAAGGGGTTGGCCCGGGCGGCCAGCCGTACGGTCAGCAGCAGGCGGTCGTGGCGCCCCGTCAGATGCGCGCGCTCGTGGGCGAACAGGGCCCGCCGCTCCCGCGAGGTGAGGGCCGACAGCATGCCGGTGCTGGCCACGACCCGTCCGGCCGGACCGGGCAGCGCGTACGCGTACGGGGCGGCGTCCCGCAGGACCACCACGGGTCCCGGCCGGGCCGTGCCCAGCGCCTCCTCGGCCCGGCGGCGGACCCGGCGGTGGCGCCACGTGGTGCCGGCACACGACACCAGCACGGTGAGCAGCGCCGGGATGGCGAGCCGGCCCGCGACCTCGTCGTACGGAACGGCCTCCCGCACCTCCGGGTCGGACCAGCCGTCCGGCAGCGGGTTGCCCGGGAGCTGCGCCGTGCCCACCACCATGACCAGGGCGAGGCACAGGGTGCTGCAACAGGCCAGTACGGCGGCGATGACGGTCAGCAGCCGGGTGGCGGTACGCGGGTGCAGGTGCTGCTCGGCGAGCCGGGCGATCGGCCACGCGGTGAACGGAAGGACCAGCGGCAGGAAGACGAAGACCCCCATGGCGTCAGTCTTCCTCCTCCTCGGCCGCCTGGGCCAGCAGATCGCGCAACAGCTGCTCGTCACCCGGGGGGAGCGCCGTCACGAAGCTCGCGAGGACCGCCTGCCGGTCCGCCTCGCCGTCGAGGACCTTCCTCATCCGCAGCGCCGCCAGCCCGGAGCCGTCGGCCTCGGGCGTCCACCGGAACGACCGCCCGACGCGCTCACGGGCCACGGCGCCCTTGGCGTGCAGCCGGGTCAGGATGGTCATGACCGTCGTATAGGCGATCGGGCCGCCGATCCGCTCCTGCACCCACGCGGCGGTGACCGGTCCCGGGGCGTCCCCGAGAGCCGCCAGCACCTGGACCTCCAGCTCGCCCTGTCCGCGTCTGCGCGACTGCCGGTCGTCACCGCCCCCGCTGCGCACGTCCACCCGTCGACCTCCTGTGCACCCGGCGCCCTGCCCGCCGGTGATCGCGGCCCATCGTACTGAGTGCCCGCCCGCTGCCCGGTGACCGGGATTCCACGGGGCGAAAACGCCGCTCCGATCGGGTTCTCCCCCCCTCGTGTAAATGCCGGGCGAAGGGGCGGAATCGGCAGGGCATCTGCCACCGCTCGACCACCCTTGGCACTGCATCTGCACTAATGCGAAAGGCGGTCCCATCCGGCGGGACGCCCCGCCGGATGGGTCGAAAGCCCCAGGTCAGTACGGTCATCGGTCGTCGGAATCCGAGGCCTTCAGGCCTTGCTCGAATATGCCGGACCATTGCGGCCATTCGGCTGGAGAATACGACCGGCGTGGACCGGTCGCGATTTCCCGTCGGGTAATGTCGAACATGACGCAGGTCACAGGAGTGCCTGCTGTTTCGTTTCCGACTTTGTGAGGCGTGTTTTCCATGAGCCTGTCCATCCGCAACCAGATCGCCGGCACCGTCACCGCTGTCACCACGGGCGAGGCCATGGCCTCGGTGAAGGTGCGCCTCGCCGGCGGCCAGGACATCACCGCCGCGATCACCGCCGACGCGGTGAAGGACCTGGGCCTGGCGGAGGGCTCCGCCGTCAAGGCGCTCGTGAAGTCCACCGAGGTCGCGCTGGCGACCGGCCCGGTCGAGGGCATCTCCATCCGCAACCAGCTCGCGGGCACCGTCACCGACGTCGCCACCGGCGGCGCCATGGGCTCCGTCAAGGTGTCCGTCGCGGGCGGCGAACTGACCGCCGCGATCACCAAGGACGCCGTCGAGGCCCTCGGCCTGTCCGCCGGCACCCCCGTCGTCGCCCTGATCAAGGCCACCGAGGTCTCCCTCTCCGCCGCCTGATCCCCCCGCACCACCACGAGGGCCGCGCATCCTCCGCGATGCGCGGCCCTCGCCCGTCCCCGCTCGGGCTCCTTAGCTCGAGTGGGGCGCGGGTGCGGGCATTTCACCCCAACACCACCGATTCTGATGAAGATTGATGGCATGTCAGTTTGCTCCCGACTGGGCTGATCATGATGCCGATCGATATCCGTTCACAGAGAAGGTGGTCCCGAATGACCAGTGAAACGACTCCGTCGGTCACCGAAGCGACGCTCACCGACATCGCCACCAACGGCATCTGGGGCCCGGGCCACAGTGTCAGCCAGGCCGTCGTCGACGTGTCCCGGGCGCTGCTCGCCGCCCTCCAGGGCGAGGAGGGTGTCGAACTCCCGCAGGAGCTCGCCGAGCTGGTCGCCGACGTGCGGCGGATCGGCACGATCGGGCTCCCCCGCATCACGGGGCACGAAGGCGTCCGGCTTTCGTCGTTCCGGATCAAGCTGAACGACGACGCCCCGCACCCCGTGGTGATCGTGCCCGCCGGCTGGAACCCGTACGGCTGGCTGCCCTTCCTCTACGCGTACCTCAGGCTGGCCCAGCGCGGCTACCACGTGCTCGCCTACTCGCCGCGCGGCATCGGCATCGAGGGCTGGCCGTCGACCTCCGAGGGCTTCGTCGACGTGGCCGGGCCCAACGACTGGGCCGACGGCACGTGCGTGATCGACTACGCGCAGCAGACCCTGGAGCCCAGCCGGATCGGCTTCCTCGGCGAATCCTACGGCTCCGGGATCAGCCAGCTGGTCGCCGCGCACGACCCGGCCGCCCGGGTCGACGCCGTGGTCGCGCTGAGCACCTGGGGGAACCTCGCCACCAGCCTCTACCACAACGGCACCCGTCACCTGGAGGCCGTGCAGGCGCTGATCGCCTTCACCGGCGGCCCGATGGAGCAGAAGTTCGACGCGGAGACCCAGCAGTTCCTCAAGGACTTCCTGAGCGGCCGCAACCTGGACGAGGTGGTCGAGTGGGGCACCAGGCGTTCCCCGGAGACGTACGTCGACCGGACCAACGCGCGCGGCATCCCGACGTTCATCTCGAACACCTGGCACGAGACGCTGTTCCCGGTCAACCCGGTGCTCGACCTCTTCGAGCGGCTCACCGTCCCGAAGCGCCTGAACCTGTGGATCGGCGACCACGGCGCCCCCGAGGGCCCCGGCCTGGCCGGGCTGGTGCTCGGGGTGCCGTTCCCCGGGCTGGCGGAGCCGACCCGGGAGGCCTACGCGTGGCTGGACCACCATCTGCTCGGCATCGCCAACGAGGTGCCGGACTGGGCCGCGGTGAAGAGCCAGAGCATGTTCAGCTACCAGACGGTCGCCATCCCGGGCGGCACCAACCTGATCACCGTCCCGGCCCGCCGGGAGGCGCACCCGTCGTGGCACGAGGCCACCACCGGAAGCGAGACCTGGTACCTCACCGGGGCCGGCGACACCGGCGACGGCGCGCTGGCCGACAAGCCGGCCGTCGGCTGGTCGCGGGAGTTCGAGGCCGGCGCCCTGACCTCCTCCGTCGCCGGCGAGCTGCTGAAGGCCGGGCAGCGGGAGTGGTTCGGCAACCCCGGCACCTACAAGTTCACGGAGTTCGAGCGCGACCAGCTGCTGGTCTGGTCGACCGACCCGCTGACCGGCCCCGGCGAGGTCGCCCGCCGGATCCGTGGCGCCGCCACCGTGCGGCTCGGCGTGCGCAGCAGCGTGGACGCCGCCACCGTGGTCGCGTACCTGTACGACGTCGCCCCGAACGGCACCGCCCGGATCATCACCCACGAGCCGTACACCGTCACCGACCTGACCCCGCAGGTGAACACCACCGTCACCTGGGACCTCCAGGCCGCCTCCTACGACCTGCCGGTCGGACACCGCCTCGCCCTGGTCGTCAACAGCCGCGACCCGCTGTACTCCTACGCGGGCTCGGACCTCCCCGTCCTCACCACGACCACGGTCGGCTCCGTGAGCGGCAGCGAGGCCAGGCTGGAACTCCCGCTGGGCTGACGCCCCGGGGTTCCCTGGCGGGCCACCGCCGTGGTCAGTCGGTGTCGGGGCCGAGGGTGGTGGTGTACACGTCCGTCCGGTTCTGCGGGGCGTTCGCGCGGGTTTCGGTCAGGACCGCACGGAAGCCCTTGCCGGATGCCACGAGGCCCTGGTAGTCGCCGAGGAAGTAGCCCCCGGCGAACGGCGCCTGCAGCCAGTCGAAGACGCGCGAGATCCGCCGCTCGGTGCGTCGGCCCGGGTCCCCGTGGGGGAGCGTGGCCAGCTGGTAGGCGGTGGGCAGGGTCGTGGTGTCGCCCGGCTTGAGGAAGCGCAGGTCGTAGTAGGTGAGCGCGACGGTGCCCCGCTCGTCGACCGCGATGGACGGGGAGAAGGCCGGGACGGCCCCGGGGCTGATCAGCTCCGGAGCCGTCCAGGTGCGGCCGTCGTCGCGGGAGCGCACCAGCTGGACCGAGTTGAAGCTCCCGCCGGAGAAGTCGGCGCCCTCGTAGGCCATGTACAGCGTGCCCGTCTTCGGATCGACGGCCGGGCTGGGCAGGGTGGACCCGGCGCGCAGCGGCTTGCCGGGGTCGTTCGGGTCGACCTCCGGTACGGAGGTGTCCCGGGCCACGGTGACGGGGGCGCTCCAGGTCTCTCCCGCGTCGGCCGAGGTGACCACCTGGTAGTGGGCTTCGACGACGGTGCCCAGGTCGGCGGAGTAGGTGATCCGGTCGAAGAAGTCGTACAGGGCACCGCTCTGCCGGTTCACGACGATCTGGTGGCCGATGGTCTGGGTGTTCGGCACGGCGGCGGTGTCGACGAACTTCCGTGCCCTGCTCCAGGTGCGGCCGCCGTCGCGGGTGAGGGAGATGTAGCCCGGGCCGTCGAGGGAGCCGGGCCCCGGCGGATCGTTGTCGAGGCGGTTCCAGACCTGGTAGGCGGTGCCCTTGCGGACCGGGTCGGCGGTGATGGAGGGCTTGTCGTTGAAGAACGGCTGCTCGTCGACGTGCGTGGTGGTCACGTTCTGCCAGCTGCGGCCCCCGTCGCGGGAGGTCGCGGCGAGGAGGCCGGTGCGCGTGCTCTTGACGAAGTCGACGCCCTCCCCGCCGGCGTAGACGATGCCGTCCGGTCCGGTGGAGACCCAGGGGTCGGTGGCCCGTTCGAAGTCCGCGCCGCCGGGGGCGCACAGGCTGAACGGGAGGGTGCTCTGCCGGAAGGTGCGGCCGTCCGTGCTCCAGGAGGCCACCAGGCCGCGGGCCCCGCCGTCGTTCCAGCGGTCCTGCTGGTAGACGGTGACCACGCGCTTCGGGTCGTGCGGATCGACGGACAGGTACGGTTCCACCTCGCTGCCCGGGTAGACGACGCTGTCGGGGGAGACCGCACCGATGGTGCAGTCCGCGTACGGATCGCCGTGCGACACCCTGACCAGGGGCGCGCCGCCGGAGCCGCCGCCCGGGTCGGCCGAGGCCGGAGCCGCGGCGGTGACCGTGGCGAGCAGGACGGCGGCGGCCGCGGCGGCGGTCAGCGGAACGAAGGCGCGCATACGGGGTCTCCTCCGGGCCTGGGCGGCCGGCTGCGGGGGCACGGAGACGACTCCGCCCGATCCTCTTCGGCGCGGTGGCCGGTGCGCTTGATGGGCCGGACGGCTGAGGCAGGCGGTCCGGTCGTGGCGGGGGCGCCCCGGTCGTACGGTGGAGGCAGCGGAAGGCGTCGGCCGCGCAGACCCCTGCGGCGGCGTTCGCCCCGCCACAGGCCGCGCGCCACCTCGTGGGCCGCCCCAGGGCGGCGCCGACGGGGGCCGGGTGACGTGGGCGGCTCCTCGCGACCCCTGACGAGGGGGATGACCCATGGGTACCAGGAACACCCGGCTGCGCCGCGTGTGCGCCGCCGCCTGCACGGCCCCGCTGCTGCTGCTCGGCGGCGTGGCCTTCGCGGGCGCCGCCCACGCGGCCCCGTACACCGCCACCGTCACCCGAGCCGTCCAGCAGTCCTCGCCCGGCGAGATCCTCGCGCTGGTGAACGCGGAACGGGCCAAGGCCAACTGCGAACCGCTGAAGGAGGACCCGAGGCTGATGCAGGCCGCCCAGGCCCACGCCGACGACATGGCGGCCAACAACCTGACCGCCCACGACGGCTCGGACGGCTCCACCGCCCTCTCGCGGATGCAGCGGGCCGGCTACGACCCGATGGGCCCGTCGGCCGAGAACGTCTCGGGGCCGGGCTACGACTCGTCCAAGGCCCACGTCGACGGCTGGATGGCCAGCGACCGGGGCCACCGCGCCACGATCCTGAACTGCCAGTACAAGGAGACCGGGATCGGCACGAACGGCCAGTTCGCCGTCGAACTGTTCGCCGTCCAGTCCCGGTAGCCGCACGGAAGCAGGTGTGTGCCATGCGTACGCCCACCCGGATCGCCGGTGTCCTCACCGGCCTGGCCCTGTCGCTGGGCGGCGCGGCGGTCACGGCGGTCGCCGCCCCGGCCGTGCGGGCCGACATCCCCGCCTGCGTGAACATGGCGGCGCAGGCGGGAGCCGGCGCCACCGAGGCCGTCACGGCGGCCTGCACCCGCGGGGTGTCCGGCGACCTCACGGGCTGCGTGGACGGGCTGACCCAGGCGGGAGTGCCGGGAGGCGCGGCCGGCGGCGCCTGCCGGCTCGCGGCGCTCGAACCGAGGTGACCGGACCGGAACGGACACGGTCCGTCGCGATGGCCGGCTCCGGGCCCGTGGAACAGGGCCCGGAGCCGGACGTCGCGCCCGTCAGGTGATCGTCTCCCTGGTCCCGTCCGGCAGCGTACAGACGTCGCCGCCGTAGGGGACCGACTTGACCTGCCCGCCGGCGGCGGTGCATTCGTCCCTGGTGATGTCCGGGGACGAGGCGGCCTGGGCGCCGACGGCACCCAGGGCGCTGATGCCCGCGAGGACCGCCGCGGCCAGGGCCAGGCCCAGCTTTCGCGCATGCATGGCTCTCCTCCCGTCAGGCGCCGGTTCCGGCTTCCTGGAAGGACGAGGACACGTCTCGCGCCGACGGCGCCTCCTCCCAGCATGCGCGGCACGCCGGTGCCCCGCGAGGCAGGGCCGCCACCGCCCGCGGTGGTCCGTTCGGCCGCCTCCACGGGGTGCGGCCGGCCGGTCCGGCGGATGATGGCCGCATGACAGGCAAGGACGGCCGGTCCCGGTCGCACGGGGGCTCCGGCGGGCGTTCGGCCCTGACGCGTGCGCGCGTCACCACCCTGCTGCTGGTCGCGCTCGCGATCGTCCTGATCGTCGAGAACACCCAGCAGGTGACGATCAGGCTGGTCGTTCCGGTGGTCACGATGCCCCTGTACCTGGCGCTGCTCATCATGTTCGTGATCGGCGGCCTGTGCGGTGCGCTCGTGATGCGGAGCCGGGGCAGGTGACCTCCGGGTCCCGCCCCGCCCGGCGCGGCCGGGCGGCGTCACGCGCCGAGTGATCCCGGGGGCAGCATCGCCGTGAAGCGGGCCGACGGTTCGAGGCCGAGTTCGGCGCGCACCAGGCGGCGGAAGGCCCCGTACTGGCGGACCGCCTCCACCGCGTTGTGCTCGGCCAGGTGCACCGCCACCACCGCCCGGTGCGCGCTCTCCCGCAGCGGCTCGATGCCCACGCACGTGAGGGCCGCGTCCAGTGCGAGGGCGTGGCGCCCGCACCGGGTCAGCCGGGCGCTCAGTGACTCCAGCGCGTGCAGCCGCAACTGCCGCAGCCGCTCCCGCTCGACGAGCACCCACTCGTCGTCCCAGCCCGGCAGCAGGTCCCCGGCGAACAGCAGGCCCGGGAAGGGGTCCTCGCCCGGGTCGCCGTCGCCGTCCACCACGCGCAGCGCCGTCCGCAGGAAGGCGTGCACGTCCACCGTGACCTCCTCGCGGAGCGCGAGCATCTCGCCGCGGCTGTCGACGACGTGGTGGCCGCCCCGGCGCAGCCGCCACAGCGCGGTCCGCAGACTGCCCTGTGCGTGCACCTCCCCGGCCTCCGGCCACAGCGTCCCGGCGGTGCTCCCGCGGCTGACGTCCCGGTTGAGCGCGAGGAAGGCCAGCAACCGCTGCCCCGGGGCCTCGACGGCGACCGCGCCACCCGCCACCTCGAACCGGAACGTGCCCAGCAGCCGCAGTACGGGCGTCGGCAGCGACGTGTCGTACGGCATCGGTCCCCCCTCCCTGTGCCCCCCTTCCCCTTCCCCGCGCCCGGGCGGCCCAACTCACTCGTCCGGGTGGTGTCCCGGTGCGCGGGCGGACGTTCCCGCAGGTCTCAGCGGCCGCGGACCGTGTCGAGGATCCACTTCCGGATCGTCGCGGTCAGCTCGGCGTCCCGGGCCGTCCACTTCGCGACTTCCGCGGGATCCGGGTAGTAGTTGGAGGCGTACTCCCACGCCGACCAACTCCGGGGCCCCTTGGAGGAGTTCGCGGACGCGTCCATCAGGACGAGGTTGTCCCTGCGGACCGCGAGCTGCTGTCGCTCCAGCGGCTTGAGCTTCCCGAAGCCCTCCATCCGGGACATGCGGTCCAGCGAGACGACGTGGTCCACCTGCAGAGCCCCCGAGGACCTGCGCAGCGTGCCGACCTGGTCGACCGTGTGCGCCGCCGCGACCTCGGCCCGCTCGGCGGAGCCGTTGAAGACCACCCGCATGCGCTTGACCGGGCTGACCCGGGCGGCGTCGGCGAGGGCCTCGGCGGCCAGCAGCTCCCGCCGCGCGGCCGCGATCCGCCCGGGTTCCGTCCACGTCCTGCCGTGCCGGTCCGTGCGGACCACGTCGTCGAACGTCCTGAGCTCGTCGTTCAGCTCCTTGACCCGCGCGTGGTCCGTCGCCCCGGAGGCGGTCTTCGGCCCGGCCCTCAGCTCGGCCCGGACGTCCTCCTTGTCCCGGCGCAGGGCCTGGAGCTCCTCCCAGGCCTTGACGTAGGCCTTCTCCGCGGCCTCCTGCCCGGGCACCGGGGCCTGCCAGGCACGCATGTCCGCGACGATCGACTCGAACTCGCCCGTGGCGCCGACCTTCCGCGCGGCCGCGGCCCGGTCCACGAACCCCAGCATCGCGGACTCGTCCATCCGGCGGGCCCGGCCGATCTTGACGATCTCCCTGACCTCCTTGAACGCGGCTTCGAGCTCGGCCCTGCCCGCGCCGGTCAGCCGGGTCACGTCGCCCATCAGGTCGAGGAGCTGCTTCTCCTTGCGCAGTTTCGTCAGCGAACTCGCGCCCTTGCGGACGAGGTGGAACAGGCCCCGCATGAGCAGCGGCACGTCCACCGCGCCGGCGAAGGCCAGGGGCCTGCCGAAGAACGTGCCGATCGCCTGTTGCAGGCCCGCGGTGGCCGAAGCGTGCGTCGTGAGGGCCTCCTTGACCCTCCGGTCGAGCCCCTCCGCCTCGTCGATCCGCGCGGCGAGCTTCTCGAAGCGCGCCGCGGCCGATTCCGCGTCCGACGCGGCGGCGAACTCGCGCAGCGGGCCTTCGAGGGAGGTGAGCCCCTTCGCGGACAGCTTGAGCAGGGCGACCGTCGTCGTCCCCGCGTCCAGGGCCGCGGCCGCCACGGCGACCACGACCCAGGTCAGCGAAGGGCTCTCCCGGAGGAACGACAGCCGGTGGTCGACGGCCTGTTCGCGGTACTCCTCCACCGCCTTCACCGCCTGGTGGACGCCGAGCGCCGTGTTCCCGACCAGCGCGGCCGCCGCCACCCACCCGCCGCCGGGCACGAGGGCCGCCAGGACCAGGGCGATGACCGTCAGGGCCACGGCCGTGAACACGTGCCGGCTGCGCACGGCCTCGACGTGGTCGTCCACGATCGCGCCGTACACCGTGCCGGCTTCGGCCCCCTGGACCTGCTTCGTCGCCTCCACCAGGTCCGGCAGGCTGAACACGCGCTCGGGGTCGTCGGTGAACTCCCGGCGGGCCCGGGCCGTGTCCGCCAGCCGCGCGTCGAGGACCTCCAACAGGTACTGCGCCGCGGCGCCTTCGCCGAGCCCGGAGAGCTTCTCGCGGTCGGTGGCCCGGCCCAGCTTCCCCGGATCGATCAGCGGATCGCCACCGCCCGCGGTCACCACCGCCGTCTCGGCCGAACTCCGCAGGCCGGCGGCCTCCCTGCGGTGGGCGGCGGCCTCCGCGGCGGCCCGGAGCCGCTCGGTCCCGGACTCGGGGTCCGCGCCGGCCCGGACGGTGTCCGCCATCTGCGAGGCGCGCGCGGCCCGCCCGTACAGGCCCGCCGCGCCCGACCCCGCGATCCGGGCGACGAGGCCGGCCACGTAGCCGGGAGTGCGCAGCCTGCCCCGCTCCACGTACAGGAGGCGGTCGTAGTGGGCGAGGACGTCGAGGGCGATGCCGACGGCCTCCTCGCGGAACCGCACCCGGTAGGCCTCCACCGCGTTCAGGAACGCCGCCTCGTCGGCGAACCCCTGACGCGCCAGCGCCGCGTCGAACGCGGCGCCGGCCTCCGCCGCCGCACGCGCCGCCCCGGGCACGTACGCGTGGTACGGCGCGGTGCGGGCGCTCTCCAGGCGCGCGGCGTTCCTGCGCTTCCACAGCCGGTACGGCTCCTCGGACCCGAACAGCGCGCCCGCGGCCGCCTCGGTGGCCTCCGCGCCGGCCTCGCGCACGCGCTCCTCGGCCTCGAACCGGCTGAGGGACGCGTCGAGTTCCCGGAGGTCCGCCGTCGCCCCGGTGATCCTGTCCCGGTACGCCGCACGCCGGTCCGGGGCCAGGGCGGCGAACCTGCGGCCGAGGCGCAGCACGTCCTCGTAGTCGGCCGGGACCAGCGGGTCCGGCCCGGCGAAGAGGACGGCCCTGACGTCCTCGGGCAGGGCCTGGATCTCCCGGAGCAGCTCGTGCTCCGCCACCACGTCGGCACGGGTCCCGCGCCACCGGGCCCGCAGGACGGCGTCCTCGGGACCGGTGCCGAGCCTCGTGCCCGGCGCCAGGCCGTGCTGCTGCCGGAACCGCTGGTCGGCCTCCGCGTCGATCTGCTCCCGCTCGGCCTGCGGGAGCCGGTCCAGTGCGGCCCGGGTGGCGTCGGTGACGGTCAGCCAGATCCCGCCGCTGCGCACGTCGGAGGCGGTCGCCGACAGCCCGCCGGGCCTGCTCCACTGCCACGCGGGGAGACGTCGGGCGACCGCCGCCGGGTCCCGGTCCTGGTAGTACTGGGCGACGAACTCGCTCCGCAGCTCCGCCGGGTCCAGCTCCCGGGTCAGCTTCACCCAGAACGGCTCGCCCCCGCCCCTGGCCTTCGGTTTCGTCCCGGCCGGCGGCAGCCGCTTCAGGTGGAGCCTGCCCAGGCCCTCCCCGCGGGCCTGCTGCGCCACGTGGGCCAGCTCGTGCGCCAGCAGCCGCCGCCCCGCCTCCGAACCGGGCCGGACGCCCTCCCCGAGGACGACGTGCCGGCCGGCCGTGTAGGCCCGCGCGCCCAGGGCCGCGGCCGAGTCGGCAGCCCCGCGCCCGGTGTGCACCCGTACCTGTGACAGGTCCCAGCCCAGCCGGGGCTCCATCGCCGCCCGGGTCGCCGGGTCCAGGGGCTCCCCGGCGGTACCCGTCGGGGAGACCGCCGGCTCCAGCCGCGGCATCGGGCGTACGCTGCCCCGCGCGAGGGACTCGTACCCCTCGGCGAACCGGTCGGCCGCCGCCTCCAGCCGCTCGTCGGGCCCCGGGGCCGCCGGCCCCTCCGGGCCGGGGGCGCGCCACAGGCCCCGCGGTCCGGGCCGGGCGGTGACGGCGGGCGCCTCGCGCGCGGCCACCGCTCACCCCGCCGCGGGGGGCAGCGGTGCGAACCGGGCCACGAGCGGGACGGGGTCGCCCGCCCCGCCCGGCAGGTAGGCGAGCGGCGCGTAGTGGTAGACCACGCCGTGCGGGGCCACCGCGGCCGGCCCCTCCTCGTCCTGCGGCCAGACGACGTCGCCGGGGACGGTCCGGGCCGGCACGAGCCAGTGGTCGCCCCGCCGGAAGCGCCCGGGAGCCCGCTCCCCGGAGCCCTCCCGCGCCGGGCCGCAGTCCTGCGGAACGCCGAAGCGGACCTCGACCCCGTCCTCCAGGGCGATCCACGTGTCGAGGACGACGGGCAGCGCGCCCGCGCCCCCCTGCGGACGGTGGTCCCAGCGCCGCAGGTACGGGTGGAGCTCCGGGTCCCCGCCGACGCCGAGCGGCGGCCGCCCGCCGGGCGGGCCGGCGCCCGGATCGGCGTCGAGCGTCACCGTGCGGCCGGGCACGTCGACCGCCACGACCCGGTGGACGCGCTGCGGCGGCGTGCCCGGCACCTCGTCCGCGGCGTGCACCGCGGTGGCGTCGTCGACTAGTTCGACCAGGTCCCCGACGTCCACCCCGAGCCGGTGGTCGCGGCCCCACGAGGCGAGGGTCACCACCGGTCCGGCGACCGAGGCCACCGGCAGGGCCACCGAGGCGTTCTCCCGCGACCACACGAACGTGGCCTGCGGCGCCTCGGGCCGCAGGTCCCGGCCGGCGCCCCTGCGGCGGGGCCGCACCACCCGCCGCCCGTCGTCCCCGGGGAACGCGCCGACCCCCGAGGTGTGGATCTGCACCCGGTAGAGCTGGTTCTCCGGCCCCCGGAACCGGGCCCGGGGGGCGGTGACGCACGCGTCCGCCGGTGCCTCCGGCTCGTGCAGGGCCCGCGCGGCCAGCAGCCCGCGCGGCGCGTACAGACCGTCCAGCCAGGAACGGAACCAGACGGTCGCCTCGGCGCCCCCGGGATCCTCCTGCTCCCCGAAGGCGTGCAGCGCCACCTGCCAGACGACCTTGGCCCGGGCGGCCGTGTCCGGGCCGTGGCCGCCGAGGGCGATCTCGCGGATCGCCGGGTCCTGGATCACGGTGATGTCCCGCTCCCAGGCCCGCAGGTAGGCGAGTGCCGGTCCCTCCGGCACGGGGGCCGTCTCCGGGTCCACGTACCCCTCGGGCTGGGTCAGATAGGTGGTCGGGGCGTCGTTCTCCACGAGCACGCCGTCCACGTACAGGCGCCCGGCGCCGATCGCGAGGTCGCGGTCCGGGTCCCGGGCGATCCGGGTCACCGTGAACCCCGGCGCGCCGAGGGGCGCCGCCGCCGGCCCGAGCACGTCGGCGACGACCGTGCGCAGGTAGTGCAGCAGGACGGCGGTCTGCTCGTTCGCGTCCGCGTCGAGGGTCACGCGGCCCTGCTGGTGGACGATCCGGGAGTAGTGCTTCAACGGGTCGAACGAGACGCGCGAGATGTCGACGGACAAGAGGTGCCTCCTCGGTGACACGACGTGGGACGGTACGGGCGGGCCGCGGGGGCGGGGCGGGCGGTCAGGTGACGAACAGGACCCCGGCCGACGCGTCGGCCGGGGTGTACTCCGCCAGCCTCCGGCGCAGCCCGTCCTCCCGCTGGGGCTGGAACAGGTCGTGGAACGCGCCGAGTTCGGACCCGTCGTCGGCCCCCCGCCGGATCTCCGGCGCGCACGCCGCGGACAGCTGCCCGTACCCGGGGGTGCCGTACGCCGTGCTGGTGAACCGGGGCACGACGCGCGCCGGATCCCCGGAAGCGGCAGGCTCGCAGTGGAACGGCGCGGGCGTCCGCGAACCGGGCGGCAGGTAGCTGAACCGTACGCAGCCGCGCCCGCGTACCGAGACGTGCACCGGGCCGGTCAGCAGGCAGTTCTCCACGAGCCCGACCTCGTGGGCGCGCACGGAGCCGAACACCGTCGTGCGCCGCGCGGACAGTTCGGCGTACGCGCACCCGCCGCCGGGGCCGCCGAGCGCGGGCAGCCGCTCCGAGGTGGCGTCGAGGACCGAGTCGTCGACGAAGATCCGGTTCGGCCCGGTGCGGGCCCCGTCCGCCTCCACCACGACGGGCCCGACGATGCTGTGGTGGACCTCCAGACAGGCCGGGGTCCGCACGAGTTCGAGGGCCGGCTCCCCGGGGTGCTCGCAGCGGCAGTCCCCGCCGAGCGACCACCCCGGCACGAGCGTGCAGTGGCTGACCTCCACCCGCCCGACCGGACCCCGCACGCGCACGCTCCGGCCGGTCACCAGCAGTCCGGCGAGCCGCACCGAGGGCAGCGGACCCCGGCCCCGGCCCGTGCCGGTGAGCCGCAGCGCGTCCGGGCGGTCGGCGTACCAGTCCAGCAGCCGCAGCACCGGCCTGCTCCCGGACTCCGCCCGCACGGTGAGCCGGTCGCCGTGGTCGAGCCGGATCTCGACCTGCTCCTGGAAGGCCACCGACCCGACGAGCTCGATCACCGCCTCGCGGCGCGCCGGACGGGCCCGCTTCTCCTCGTACCAGCGCGCGACCGCGTCCGTCAGCCGTACGAACTCCTCCCCGGGGCCGACCCGGTAGTGCGCCGCGTCCGGACCCGCGGGCGCGGCGGCCACCGGGTACTCCCCGCCGCCCATGGGCGCCGAGAAGGCGTGGTGGTAACTCACCCGCACCCCGCACTCGGGGGCCGACCGCGCCGGGAAGGCGATCCGGCCGAGGACCGGGTCCACGGCGACCTGACCGCGCCCGGGCACCCGGCCCCAGTCGGAGAGGTCCGCCGCGACGATCGCCGACAGCGGCACCGGAGCGTCCCCGTCGGTCCAGACGCACAGGCTCTTGCCCGGCCCGTAGTAGTGCGCCGTGCGCTCTTCGAAGGCGCGGCGCCGGATGAAGGCGGGCACGTTCGTCTCGTCCGCGACGTGCGTCGGCGCGGGCTCCCGCACCGGCCGGGTCACCAGCGGGGTGTCGTTGCCGAGGACGCCGAAGGTGTAGTGGCCGCGGTCGCGGTCGACGCAGTGCGCGGGCGCCCGGGTCAGGGGGTGCGCGCCGAGCCGCCACACGAACAACCCGACGCCCGCGACGCCCTCGTGGCCCGGGGCGTACGCCGACGCGACCCGGCGCACCCCGGCCGTGTGCGCCAGCCGGTCGAACGGCCCGTCGACCAGGTCGAGTTCCGCTCCCCGGCGCAGGTCCGCCAGGCCGCCCTCGCGCAGCCGGTCCCCGGCGTCCGGCGGGTACGCCGAGTACCGCCGCACGGGCTGGTCCCGGCCGAGCCGGGTACGGAACTCCACCGCCCGGGCGGGCCAGTCGGCGACGTCGCGCGCCAGGTCCTCCAGCACGGCGAGGGTGCCCTTGCGGCGCCGACTCGCGTAGGTACGGGCGACGTCCCGCCGGGGCGCGACCACCGCGGCCAGCCGCGCGGCCTCCTCGCCCCCGCGGGCCAGCGCCTCCTCGTGGCCGGGCAGCGCCTCGTACCCGACGAGCGCGCCGATGTAGGGCAGCACCCAGTCCTGGCAGGTCTCCACGAACCAGTCGGCGTACTGCCCGCGCACCGAATCCCGTACGAGGGCCCGCTGTTCCTCCACGACGGCCAGCAGCGCCCGCAGCGGGAAGCCCTCCTCGGCGTCGCGGCGCCGGTGGACCGCCGGCAGCAGCTCGTACAGGTTCCGTTCCGCACCGGTGGTCACGGCAGCCTCCGCAGGATCAGCGTCTCGGGCAGGTCGGGGGTCATGACGGCGAGCTGGGCCGGGCGGACGGCCGTGGCGACCACGAGGCGCCGGCCCCGCTCCAGCACCGGCGACCGCAGGCCCGGGTTGAGGGTGACGATCTCCTCCACCCGTACGCCGTACCGCACGGCGATCGAGGTCAGGGTGTCGGCGGCGCCGGTCGGGTCGTGGCCGACGACGTGCACCTGCGGTGCGGTGCGGGCCGGCACCGCCTCCACGGCGGACGCGGCGCCCCGCAGGCGGTCCGCCAGGCCGACCAGGGCCGTCGGGTCCGTGGCCGCGGTGATCCCGGTGAACACGTCGACGTCGACGTAGTCCACCCCCGGCACCGCCTGCATCGCCGCCAGGACCCGGCTCAGCCGGGCCGGTTCGGCGAGGTCCCGCGCGGCGAAGCCGAGGACGCCGAGCACGGCGGCCCGCACCGCCGGCTCCACGGTCTCGAACGCGTGGTCCGGCAGTACCTTCAGGCCCGCCGACAGGACCAGCAGGACCAGCTCCCGGACGTCGACGCGGACCGGGAGGTGCGGGTCCCCGAAGCCGGTGAACGCGGCCGCCAGACCGGCCGTCAGCGGATCCCCGGCGGACAGCGGAGCGTCCCCCGCACCGGCGACCGTGACGTGCACGATCTCGCGCCGCCCGTCGAACAGCCGGGTGGCCGCGGCCCGCCCGATCCCGGCCCGGCCGCGAGCGAAGTCGGCGTGGTCGCGCACGGACAGCAGCCGGTCCAGGGCCCGGGTGCGCAGCGGGACCCCGGCCCGGGTGTCGCCCGGACCGTCGGCGGCCGTGCCGCCCGTGGCGGGCAGCGGGTTGGTCACCGCGTTCACCCCGAGGGGCCGGCTGACGGTCTGGGTGATCCGGCCGGGCGGCAGGTTCCCCTCCGGGCCCGCGCCGACCCGGTAGACGGCGGTGACGTTCTCCACCCCGGTCGGGAGCCGCGCCCCGTGCACCCCGTCCCCGAAGGTGACCGCCACGCCGTCGGCCCCCGTGCCCGCTGCCCGTTCCAGGACGTACGAGCCGTCCGCGGGTCCGAGCAGCGAGAGGTCCTCGGCCGGGTGCCGCCGGACCGCGTCCACCCGTACCGTCAGCGCGGGTCCGGCGCCGCCGGGGGTGCCGGCCGGCAGGTGCGTCAGCGGTGCGGCCGCGGTGACCTGCCGCAGTGCGAACGACTGCCCGGCGCGGGTGGCGTCCCCGCTGCCGAGCACCTCCGAGCGGGTCTCGCCCTGCGTGGCGGGCACGACGTTGCCGTGGACGGTCACGGTGTCGCGGCGGTAGGCGTAGGTGAGCGGCGCGGCGAGCAGGAGCGTCGTGTGCACGGTGTCCCCGCCCGTGTCCGGGCCGATGCCCTGGCGGACCGCGGCGATCATGGCCGGTTCGCTGCCGGGGACGCCCGTGGTGCCCGGCACGTCGGTGCGTTCGCCGGAGACGACCAGCCGGCGGCCGGGCAGCAGCCCGGGGTACACCCCGGCGAGCTCGATCCGGTCGCCGCCCACGTCGTCGGTGACCGGGTCCTCGGCGAGGCCGAGGGGCTCGCCGGCCCCCCACACGGTGATCTCCCCGTACGGGACGGAGCCGTCACCGCCGGCGTGCCACGGGCCGTCGACGACGAGCCGGGTGACGGGCACGAAGACGGGCGGCGTGCCGGCCGGTGCGGGCAACGGCACCCTCAGCTGGGCCGCCCCGACCACCCCGGCCACGTGCCGGGACGGCGTCGTGCCGGCCTGCTCGCAGACCACCAGGGTGCCGGGGAGCACACCGTCGTGGTGCCCCTCCAGGTACAGCAGCTCGGTGCCCTCGGGAGGCGTCCCGCGGTCCGGGTCGACCGCCGGGTCCACGGGACGCGCCTTGACGCGGAGCACCTGTACCCCCGCGTTCTGCCGGGGGCGGGCGATCCGCTGCGTGGCCCAGGCCCGGTGGACGGCGCCGGCGAGCCGGGGGTCGGCCGCGGCGAGCAGCCCCGGCACGGAGTCGGAGGACGGGTCCCACAGTTCGCACAGCCCGGTCGCGAGGTCGCGCCCCGCCGCCGGGGGCCGGGGCGGGGTGCGGCGCAGGGCGGGGAGCACGGCTGCGGTGGCGACCAGGGCCGTCGCCCGGTCGCAGCCGGCCTCGCCGCAGTCCTCGGCCCCGCGGGGTTCCCCGGCCCGGCCCTCGCCGAGGTCCGGGCAGGCCAGGGCGTGCGCGAGCGCCCGCAGGTACTCGACCTCGGGCAGGCTCCGGCGCCGCGCGGCGGCCAGGCCCACCAGCGCGGCGCGCAGCGCCCGTACCGCGGCGGCGACCTCCCCGGCGAGCCACCCGGCCAGGGCCGCGTTCGGGCGGGCGGCCGTGAAGGAGACGGCCTCGCCGAGCAGCCGGGAGGCCTCGGCGAGGCCGCGGTACGAGGGGCCCGCGCCGTCCCCGCCGGAAGGGACCAGATCGAGCGCCGCCGCGAGCGCCGCCCGCAGCACGGCCGCGGCCGGTACCGCCGGGCCGGTGACGGAGGCGGTCTCCAGCGCCTCCCGGGCCGCCCCGGCCGGGGCGGCGGGGGAGACCGGGACCAGGTTGACGACGGTGAGCGCGGCCGCGTAGTCGGCGGTGGCGGCCGCCGCGACCCGGACGGCCGGCGCGTGGGCCGTGCCGAACAGCAGCAGGAGCCGGTCGCCGGGCCTGATGCCCAGCGCGGAACCGGTGAAGGTCAGCCGCCCCGTCAGGTCCGCCGTCCGGGCCTCCAGCCGGGGCGGCGCGGTCGTGCGTACCGCGAGGGTGTTCCACAGGGCGTCGGCCGGCAGGTCCTCGGAGGTCTCGAAGGCCTGCGGCAGCTGTCCCTGCGCGGGCACGCTCCGGGCCTGCGACCCGGCGGGCACGACGGCCCGCGCGCCCGGGGCGAGGGTGTAGGCGAGGTACGCGCCGGAGCCGAGGGCGGGGCGCGGCCGGTGGCCGACGAGCCGCCCGAGCAGCAGCAGCGACTCCGGCTCGACGGCCGTGGCCAGGTAGCCCTCCTGGGCGTGGCGTTCCCCGTAGAAGGTCAGGACGTCCGCGACCACCGCCCAGCAGTCGAGCAGGGCCACGGCCGGGTCGTCGGCCGTCCGTGCGGTCAGCCGGGCCAGTTCGGGCCGGCTCGCCAGCCGTTCGAGCATCGAGGCCATGAACCGCCCGTGCGTGCCGGTGCGGTACTCCAGCGCGGACAGGCCCGGCGGGTTGTACGTGGACGCGGGTGTCGGGAGGCCGCCCGCACACCCGCCGCCGCCCGCACACCCGCCGCCGCACCCGCACCGGCGGCCGCACCCGCCGCACCCGCACCCGCCGCTCCCGCCGCCGGGACTTCCCCCGTGCGCGCCGTCCCCGCTCATCGCCCGCCCCCGATCCGCAGTTCCAGTACGCCGTTCTCCGGCCGGGCCGGATCGGCGTCGAGCCGCGCGATCTCGTCCGGCCCCAGCCGCAGGACGCCGTCGCGCAGCGCGTCCGGCGACGGCTCGAACAGCCGCTCCAGCGCGGTCACCGACACCGACAGGACCCCCGGCAACCCCGCGACCGCCGCGACGATCCGGCTCACCCGCACCGGCGTCGCGAAGGTCAGCGCGTCGGGGTGGAAGAGGGCCGGCGTGCCGTCGGCCAGCAGCCCGCAGCCCAGTACCCGGGACACGGCCGCGCGCACGTGCCCGGCCACCGCCGACGGTTCGGCCCCGACGCACAGGGCGAGCCTCAGCGGCACCTGCCGGCCCGGCCCCACGCGCACCTCGTACCCGATCCGCCGCACCCGGTGCAGCCGCTCCCGCACCTCGTCCAGCAGCCGCTCCGGCGCCGTGCCCGCTCCCAGCGCGTCCACCGCCACCTGCGCCTCGTACCAGGACCCGGTCCACCGCAGCCGGGCGCCCGCCCGCTGCACCCCCGGCACCTCCCCGGCCAGCTGCGCGTGGTCCGCCTCGGTGACGGCCCGCAGCAGCCGCCGGGCGGCGTGCCCCGGGGCGCGCCGGCGCACCAGGGCGAGCGGCTCGGGGTCGACGCCGCCGGTGGCGGGCAGCGGGTTGCGCACCCGTACCGGCACGCCCTCCACCCCGCACAGCTCGACGGTGTCGACCGCCTCCGCGCCGACGTTCCCGGCCGTACCGTTCCCGAGCCGGCAGCGCACCCGCAGCACCGAGCCCGGGGCGGGCCGCGCACCCGCCCGGCCGTCGCCGAAGCGCAGCCCGAGCACGCCCTCGTCGTCGAGCTCGCCCACGAACGCGCGGTCGGCGGGCCCGCAGTCGAGCAGGTCGCGCCGCGGCAGCCAGGCCCCCGCACCGTCGCCGTCCGCGGTGACCTCCACGGCGGGCAGCGCCTCCCGGGGATCGGGCGCCAGCGCCCTGGCGGCCGGACCGGAGAAGACGGCGCGCCCCGGATCGAGCGCGTCCCCCTCGGCGGGGCCCCAGGTCTGACCGACCTCCCAGCCCTCGTCACCGGCCGCCAGCACGTACCCGGCGCGGGCCCGGCGGGCGAGTTCACCCAGCCGGGCCAGCTTGCGCGCCAGCAGCTCGTCGAAGCGGGAGAGCAGGGTCCGCAGCGCGCCGGCCGGGTCGGTGCCGAGCCGCACCCGGCGCAGCACCGCCGCGCCGAACACGGCCGTCAGCCAGGCCAGCGCCGCCTCGTCGGGGACCCGGCCCTCCTCGGCGGCGCGCAGCAGGGCCGACAGCCGCTCCCGGGCCCGGACCGCGACCCCGTCCAGCCGTCCGGCCTGGGCCCGCGCGACGTCGGCCGGCAGCGGGAAGGGCACCGTCCAGGTGACCGGCCCGGCAGTGCCGTCGCCCGGCACCCGCGGCGTGAACCGGTCCGGCAGCGGCGGGTACGCGGGCAGCAGCGCGGGGCCGCCGGGCCCGGCACACCCGTCCTCCGGCGGGCACGGGCACCCCGGGACCCCCGCCGGGGCCCCGGGCCACACCACCCGCTCCGGGTCGGCCCCGCACCAGGTGCGGCTCGCCCCGTGCTCCACGAGTACGGCGTTGCCCCGGGCCACGGCGACTTCGAGCGGGGCGCAGCGGGGGCCCCCGACGGCGCTGACGCGCAGCGGGAACCGCAGTGCGTCCTCCTGCGCCCACTCCACCTCCAGCAGCCGCTGTCCGTAGAGCGGGTCGGTGCGGCGCCGGACCGCGACGAGCCGCACCGCCTGCCGGTGGCTGCGGTCGGCGTCGGCGGGCAGCCCGGTCGCCGCCCCGAGGACCTCCTCGAAGACGAGGACGTCACCCGGTTCGAGGGAGAGCCGCCGTCCGGCCTCCCCGTCGCGCAGGGCCGCGCAGGTCGCCCCCGCCGGAAGACAGAACTCCGGCTCCCCCCAGGACCACAGCCGGATCCGGGCGTGCGCGGGGCGGACGGTGACCCGCTCGGCGCGCACGGGCTCGAAGACCTCCCCGCCGGCCCGGAAGCGGAAGGTCCCGGCGGGCAGGGTGACCTCCGCGTCCGCGGACAGGCACACGAAGGCCCGCGCGGCGCACCCGTCGTGCATCGGGTAGTCGACGAGCCGCACGTGCCGGCGCACCGACGTCCGCAGCCGGGCGGTGTCCAGGTAGGCCTCGGCGGCCACGGCGTCCTGTTCCATGCTCAGCTCGTCGCCGGCGTACGCGAGGAGCTCGACCAGCGTGACCATCAGGTCGGCGGCGTGCCGCTCGCCCCATGCGGGCACGGTCAGGCCGAGCCGCTCCAGCAGGACCCGGCGCAGGCTCGCGTAGTCCTTGGCGAGGTAGTCCAGGACCGGCTCGGGGAACGCCGCGGGCCCGCAGGGTCCCGGCCGGCAGTCCACCGGTGCCGGGCAGTCCTGGCCGAAGGTGAACTCGGCGGAGGCGAAGAAGGGGTCGAAACCCGGCAGGGGCTCCGTGCCCGGCCGTCCGGACGGGTCCGTCCGCACCAGCCGGAGGCGGTAGGCCGAGAGGTCCCCCGGACGGTCCAGCTCCAGCAGCAGCCGGCCGGGCGCTCCGGGTTCCGGACCGGGACCGGCATCCGCACCGGCATCGGGGCCGGCGTAGACCGAGACCACCCGCAGGTCCCGGGCGGCGACCCCGCCGTCGATCCGGAAGTTGGCCGGCCCCAGCCCCCCGGGCGCCGGACCGAACAGGGAGACGGAGAGCCGGGTCCGGCTCGCGTCCACCGTCACGGCCTCGATCCCGCCCAGACCGGCGGCGCGGGCGTCCCGTGCCCGCACCGCGAAGGCGCGCTCACCGCTCACCTGGTCACCCCGCTGTCGAAGGTCTCGGTCCGGACGCCGCCGGTGGCCAGGAGCACGTAGCAGAGCTCGACCCGCAGCACGGCCTCCCCGGCCGTGACGTCGAGCGAGCGGACGGCGATGACGTCGCCGAGCCAGCGGTGCAGGGCGCCCTGGACGGTCACCCGGAGCGCGGCCGCGAGGTCGGGGCCGTTCAGCTCGAAGACCAGGTCGAGCAGACCGCACCCGAAGTCGGGCCGGTTCACCCGCTCGCCGGGGCTGGTGAAGAGGACCTGCTCGACCATGTCGCGCACGTGGTCCTCGGGGCCGGTGAGCCGGGTGCGCCCGGTACCGGCGATCCCGAACGGGAAGCCGACGTCCACCGCCCTCACCCCGCCGTCACGCGGAGCTGGCCGGCGAGCACCACCGGCGTCGTCGGCGGCGGCCCCGCGCACACGCCCGAACCGGGCACCGGACCGGCCGGCGGGACCTCCTGGACGAGGACGGGCCGCCCCCCGGCCAGCACCCGCGCCGCGAGCCCGGTCCAGAGCACCTTCGTGCAGGGCGGCGAACCGGACACGCCCGGACAGCCGGTGACGACCAGCTGGTCCAGGGAGGTGGCGAGCGGCGCGCCGCCGGCCAGCACCCGCGTCTGGGCCGGGGTGTTCCGCACCGGGGCGAGGTGCCCGCAGGTGACCGCCGTCGCGGTCGTCACGACCACACCGGGCACCGCGCTCACCCCGGCAGCACGGTGAGCGCGCCGTTGCCGAGGTCGATCCCGGCCTGCGTCACCTTGATCGTCGGTCCGGCGGCGGAGGCGCCGATCTCGATCCCGCCCTCGTAGAGCCGGATGTACGGACCCGCCGGGCCCTTCAGCTGCAGCAGGATGCCGCCCGTGGGCCCGGCGAAGTCGGAGATCAGCAGACAGCTCTGGGCGGGCGTCCCGATCACGACCTGCGGCACGCCGTCCGGCGCGGCCTGCGCCGCGGCCGGCACCTCGCCGGCCCCGCCCCGCCAGAAGCCCGTCCACACGGCCCGGTCGGGGTCGCCGTCCAGGAACTGCACCCAGACACCGGAACCGACCAGCGGGACGACGTACATCCCGCTGGCGGGTCCGGCGAGCGGCGTCGCCGGATCCGCCCAGATGCACGGGTCGTCGCCGAGCACGTCCGCGACCCGCACCAGGAGCCGTCCGGACCGCAGCGGGTCGAGGTTGGAGGCCACGACCCCCTGGTACGGGCCGTGGTACTTCTTCGCGTCCTTCGTCACGGGATCACCACCGGGGTCAGCGGGCCGAGGCCGTCGCGGGTGAGGGTGAAGCTCTGCTTGTACTCGCCGCGTCTGATGTCGTGGGTGACGCTGGAGACGTAGTACAGCCCGTCGTACGCCGGGCCGGCCCCGCGCACGCCCACCAGCCGGCGGGCCCGCAGCACGTGCCCGTAGCGCAGCACGTCGAGCCTGCCGTTGCCGCGGACCGCGTCGGCCGACGAGGCCGTGCGGCTCAGTCCCAGCAGCAGCGCCTCGGCCACCGACCGGCCGCCGAGGTCCGGCACCGGCTCCTGCTTGAGCGCCACCGCCGGACGGGCCGCGAGCGGGGGGTGCAGGAGGCTGACGTCGGGGACCGGCAGGCCGATCCGCACCTTGCTCACGGGCTCGGTGACGTCGACCGCGTACTGGGTGCGGGAGAGCCCGTCGTACGTGAACGACAGCGACTCGGCGGTGGCGGCGGCGCCCGCCCCGAGCGTCAGGGCCGGCTGGACCGGCCCGGTGCGGACCTCGGGACCCCAGTAGGCGAGGCTGCTCCCCGGGACCGGGCCGGGCTCCAGGAAGAAGACGTGACCGACCTCGGAGGCCATGGCCCTCAGGTACTCCAGGTCGGTGCCCGCCTGGACCGGGATGTGCTCCAGCGGGTCCGGCACGTCGGCGAGCACGGGCGGCACCGCGGCCGGCACGATCCCGTACGCGGCGTACTTGGCGCAGATCGCCACGACCCGCGCCTGGTGCGGCAGTCCGGGGAAGCACTCCCGTTCGTGGCGCACGTCCATCAGGACGGACAGGTCCTCGCCGGTGACGGTCAGCACGCCGGCCCCGGGCTCGGCGCTCGGCGACAGCTCCTGCTGGGTGACGATCCCGTCCGCGAGCACGGTCGGGGTGCCGGAGACCACGGCGACCAGCACCACCCGGATCCCCGGGTCGAAGAAGCCCAGCGGCAGCAGCGACCGCTGGACGACCGAGCGGGCACTCACGGCGAAGGCCAGCTGGAAGCCGCTCGCCCGCCCCGAGGACGTGGTGACCCGGACCGACTGGAGGGCGTCGGCCAGCGGCGCGGGCACCGGGACGGCGAGCACCGGGCCCATCAGGAGCATCAGCCGGAGGTCGCTAGCCACCGAGGCCCCCGCCCGCGTCGGGCACACCGGAGCCCTGCGGCATCCCGGCGGGCAGGGTGATCCGCAGCCGCCGGCCCGGCACCGCCGTCAGCGACCCGGGGGCCAGGACCCGGTGCGCGTCGGCGATCCGCCAGGCCTGCTCGGGATCGCCCAGCTCCCGGGCGGCGACGTGGTCCAGGCGCTCGCCCGGCGCGACGGTGTGCGTGGTGAGCGTGGTGAGGCTGTCCGGGTCCGGCGGGAACCGGCGCCGCACGTAGCTGACGGTGCGGCCGCCGGGCAGCGTGAACCCGGCGGTCGGGACGTTCCGGTAACGGCTGGTGGCGGAGAACACGCCGGCTCCTTCACAGACTCGTCAGGCCGAGGTCGGTGGGGGTACGGGTCACCTGGGCGGCGAACAGCTCGCGGGCCCGGTGGTGCTGGAGGTAGAGCAGCCCGCCCTTGTGGCGGAAGCCGAGGTCGTCGACGGTCAGCACCCGGGCGCCCACGGAGACCCTGGCCCGGATCGGGTTCAGCGCCGCGTCGAAGGCCTCCTCGGCCACCGTGAACTCCGTGATCCGCACCGGCAGCACCCGGCTGCGCCCGAGCACGAGCACCGTCAGCGGAGCCTCGACCGGCGCCACCTCGATCATGCCGAGGCCGGCCATCCGGTCCTCGGCGAGGAGCTGCGCGACGCTCGGGTACATGCCGCTCTCCAGGGCCGCCAGGACGGGGAACAGCCCGCTCCGCGCCTCCACCGGATGCGCGTCGGGATCGCCGAGCTGCTCGGCGGCGTCGAACTCGGCCTCGAACTTGTACGTCTCGTGCGGCGGTCCCTTGAGCCGCAACGCCTCCAGCCGGTCCCCGGGCTCGGGGCCGATGCCCTGCGGCTGCACCGTCCGCGTCAGCGCGTCGGGGTTGAACTGGAAGGGGACCGTGCGCAGCGGCCGGCCCGTGTCCGCGTCGAGCAGCACGAAGCCGCCGCGGACCACCCGGGGCGCTCCGGGGAACCCGGTCATGCCCGCCCCCGCCCGCCGCCCGGCACGAGCGCCGCGTACACCGACCGGGCGACCGCCCTGCCGGTCGCCGCGGCCCCGGCGGAGCCCTCCGGCGGGGCCAGGGCGACCACGACCGGACCGGCCGCCCGCGGGGCCCGCGGCAGCTCCGCGCCGGGCGCCGCGAACAGCGCGGAGAGCTCGCCGACGAGCGCGGCCCGGAAGGCCTCCTCCCGGTGCGCCGGCAGCCGGTGCCCGGGCCCCGGGAGACGCTCCCCGAGCTCCGCACCGTCCACCACCAGCCGTTCGATGTGCACTTCCACCCTCATGACGGCACCTCACTGTCCGGATCGGCGGGCCGCGGCCAGACGAAGTCCCGCTCCCGCACGGGCTGCTGGAGCTTGCGGAACTCCTCCCGTGCCGCCCGCAGCACGAGCGGCATGGTGATCCCGCCCCCCTCCGCCGCGGCGAGGAAGGCGGAGTTGAGCGCGATGGTGCGGGCCGTGGCCCCGCTGACGTCGAGCCGCGCGAGCCGCTCGTAGTCCAGCCCGTTCCGGCCCGGCAGGCGCTCCGGGAACGCCCTGAGCCAGATCTCCCGGCGCTGCGCCACGTCCGGGAACGGGAACTCGACGACGAACCGCAGCCGGCGCACCAGCGCGGCGTCGAGCGCCGAGCGCATGTTCGTCGCCATGATCGCCAGCCCCCGGTAGGACTCCATGCGCTGCAGGAGGTAGTCGACCTGGACGTTCGCGTACCGGTCGTGGGCGTCCTTGACCTCGCTGCGCCGGCCGAGCAGGGACTCCGCCTCGTCCAGGAACAGCACGGCGCCGCCCGCCTCGGCCGCGTCGAACAGCCGGCGCAGGTTCTTCTCCGTCTCGCCGATGTACTTGCTCATCACGGCGGACAGGTCCGTGCGGTACAGGTCGAGGCCCAGCTCCCGGGCCAGCACCTCGGCGGCCATGGTCTTGCCCGTCCCGCTGGGCCCGGTGAACAGCGCCGTCACCCCGAGCCCGCGGGTCTGCCGCTCGCCGAAGCCCCACGTGTCGTGGACGGTCTCCTGCCGGGCCACCTGGCCGGCGATCTGCCGCAGCAGGGCCCCGGCGTGCTCCGGCAGCACGATGTCGTCCCAGCCCGCCTCGGGGCGCACCCGCCGGGCCAGGCCGTCGAGCCGCGGCCGGCTCCGGGCCAGGCACGCCTCCCGGACCCGGTCCGGTCCGCCCGTCCCGGCCGCCTCCACGATCGCCGGCACGTCCAGCTCGAACTGCCGGGCGAGCAGCCCGACCTGGACGGGGTCCGCCGCGGGACCGAGCGCCTCGCGCCAGGCCGCGGCCCGCTCGCCCGGGGTCGGCGGCCCGACGTCGACGACCTCGGCTGCCTTTCCGAGACCGCCCCCCGCGTCCCGGGAGGCGACGAACACGGGCGCGTCCAGCCGGGCGAGGAACCGCCCCAGCACCGCGGGGTCGAACCCGCCGTGCCCGTGGTCGTCGTCGGCGTCCACGTACAGCGCCACGGGTATGAGCCCGGCCTCCCGCTCCCACAGCCGGGCCAGCCGGTCGGCGTCCGCGGCCCGCTCGGGCAGCAGCGGCGCCGGCAGCCGGTAGGCCGTCAGCCCGAACGAGGCGGCCGCGCGGGCCGCGACGAGCCGTTTGCTGTCCGGCCGGCCCCCGACGAGGTGGACGACGGGCGCGGGGGAGCCCTCCCAGGCCCGCGCGCAGCGGGCGACGGCGGCCTGCTGGGACGCGGGCAGCGCCGCCCGCATCCCGGGCGGCAGCCGGGTGACGAGGACGGACAGCCGCTCGTCGAGGTGCCGGAGGCCCTTGACGTGGTCGACGATCCGCTCGTCGGCGCGGACCGGACTCGTCACGAGCGCCGACCCGGCGGCGCGGCCGATCTCGACGAGCCGCCAGAACCGCAGGGGGCCGTGCGGGGAGAGGGCCTCCCACGACGGCTCGGGCAGCACGGCGAGGGCCAGCGCGAACGTGGGGAAGGCCATCGCCCCGCTGCCGTGCGCGGCCGCGAACAGCGCCCCCATGGCAGGTTCGAGTTCCTCGGCCAGGCACAGCAGCAGGACGTCCCGCTCGAACCGGCTCAGGCCCAGCTGCCGGGCGAGCGCCACCAGCGGGGGCGCCGGTACGGCCGCCTCGGCATGCGCGACCCGCGCGGCGGCCGCGGCGACCTCCTCGGCCGTGGGCCCGCGGTCCGCCCGCGCGGCCGCGGGTGCCGGAGCCCCGGTGGGGACGGGCGCCGGAGCGGCACGGTGCCCGCGCACCCACGCCGACGCCGTCCGCCGGCCGGCAGCCGCCGGCACGGGCTCCGGTTCCGGGGGCGGGCCGGGGGGAGGGGCGGGGTGTCCGGGGCGCGGCAGGTCCTCGGCGTACCGGCGCAGCACCAGGCGTAGCCACTCCAGGGAGGCGGTGAGGAACCGCGCGTTGTCACCGTCGGTCGCGTGCATCAGGTCACCGTCAGCAGCTGGGTGGGGTCGTACACGGGCGGGTTCGCGGCGCGGTCCAGGACGAGCAGGCTGTCCACGCCGTCCACCCGCAGCCGCATCAGGTGCCGGCCGGGGCGGGCCCGTACGACGGTGAACCGGGCGGTGTCCCCGGCGACTTCGCGGGCGGCGTGCGCATCGCCGCCCAGCAGCAGGGCCACCCGCTGTCCGGCGGCGAACGGCGGGTCGGCACGGACGACGACCTCGGCGTCGCCCCGGGCGTCGCGCACCGCGGCGGCGGGCATCGGGCTGGTGATCCGCGGGGCGAGGGCGAGGTACCAGGGGCCGGCCGGCAGCTCGGCCGGAGGGGAACCGGACTTGAGCGTCACCGCGCAGATGCCCGCGGGCAGCCCCGACGGGAGGGTGAGGACCAGGCCCCGCGCGGAGCGGGCCGCTGCGGGTACCGGGACGTCGACGGCGAGCGGCGAGGTCAGATGGGCGAGCCGGACGGTGCCCACCCCGGACAGGTTCGCACCGTGCAGCTCCACGGAGTCCCCGGCCCGGGCGGCGCTCTGGTCGCCGGGGTAGCGCACGCCGTCGATCCGCGGCGCCGTCGAGCGGACGTCGGCGGCGGCCCGCGGGCCGCGGCCGTCCGCACCGCGGGTGAGCACCGGGGCCGGGGTGCGCGCGGGACGCCCGGAGTCGATCAGGACGGCCCGCACCTCGAAGGCCGTGGTCAGCCGGTAGGGCGTCTGGAAGACGCTCCACAGCGAGAAGATGTCCTTCTCCTCGAAGGCGTGCCAGGTGATCCGGATGGTGTCGACCTGCCGCGCGACGTCGCTGTAGGGCGCGGTCCGGGCCAGCTCGCCCCGCGCCAGCACGGGCCGGGTGTGCAGCGCGCGGAGGGCCGCGCCGAGCAGCCGGTGGGCCACGAGGTCGTCGTGGTCCGGCACGTACGGGGTCAGCAGGTAGCGCAGGACGAGCGGCAGCGCGGGCTCCGCGCTCTCCCCGGGGAGCAGCTGCGGCGGCGGCTCGTTGCGCAGCTCCGGGGCCGTCCCGGTCTGGTACAGGAACAGGTTGACCTGCGCCTCCTGCGCGGTCGCGTTGACCTGGTCCGGCGGCCGGACCACGGCCGTGGCCCCCGGCAGGACCGTTTTGATCCCGTCGTCGACCAGGGCCCGCAGCGTTTCGGTGACCGCCTCGATGGCCCGCGCGTCGCTCATCGTGCACCGCCCGAGCGGCGCCGCAGGTAGTCGTCGAGCGGTACGGCGGGCTCGCGAGGCGGCCTGCGGGTGACGGCGGGTTCCGCGGCTGCGGCGCGCGGCGGCGGGGCGGAGCGGACCTCCAGGCGGCCGATGGTGATGTGGACGGTGGTCCCCTGCGCCGGCGCGGCGGCGGGCCCGCGGGGCCGCTGCGCCCGGGGCGCCGGCGGCGCCTGGCCGGCCGGTTCCCCCGGTGAGCGGGGCGGCTGCGGCGGCGGGGGAGCGGGGGCGCGGGTCCCGGCGGGCCGGGCCGGGGCGGCCGTGGGCACCGGCGGCGGGGCGGCCGCCCCGCCGCCGCGCTCCCGCGCCGGTCCCGCACCGGGCGGGCGGCCGGAGCCGTGGCCGGGGCCGTGCTCGTGGCCGGCCTCCCGGCCGGGGTCCGGCGCCGGGACGTGCTCCGGGCGCCGGCCGGCCGGAGCGGGCACGTACGGGATCCCGGCCGGGGCCGGGGCCGGGGCCTGAGCCGGGGCCGACGTCGGCTCCGGGGACCGGCCCGCGACCGCCTCCGGCCCGGCTGCGCGGTGCCGCTCCCGGGGCCTCGGCGCTCCGGCGCCGTCCTCGCCGTCCTCGCCGTCCGGTCCGGGCGGCGGCGGGTCGAGCACCGGCGGCACGTCGAAGAACGACGGGGTCCTGGGCCGGACCGCCGACGGATCGGGCAGGCCGAGGACGCGGTCGACGAAGTCCCTCATGTCCCGATCGCCTCCAGGTAGTAGCGGCGCCGGGCCGCGCCGAGGGCGAGGACGTCGCCCTCGCGCCACCCGTACGCCGTGGCCAGCGCGTGCACGTCGGCCAGCAGGCCCCGGGCGCAGGCGTCGACCTCGGCCCAGACGTGTGCCGGGACGTCGAACGGAGCGGCCCAGGCGTGCCCGCACGCGGCGCACGTCAGGTCGAGCCGGATGTCCGCCCGCGGATCCAGGGAGGGCAGCGCGGCCGCGACGGCGGCGAGCAACTCGTCCTCCTCGTCGTCCTCGTGGGCTTCGTCCTCCCGGGCCTCCCCGTCGACGGAGAGCACGCACCGGCCGACGAGCCGCCGCCGCGCGTCGGGGCGGGTCGCACCGTCCGGCGCCACCGCCAGGACGTCCCGGCTCGTCAGCGCCCGGAACCGTACGAGGCGCCCCCCGACGGACACTTCGCCCTCGCCGGCCCCGTCCGCGCCTCCGGCGGGAGGGCACAGGTCCGAGAGCGGAACCGAAACCTCCAGCTCCTCCCCGCAGCCGGGGCAGTCGGCGAGGCATGCCAGATCACCGCGGAAGCACGCCGCCCGCAGCCCGACGAGCAGGGCGTCGCGCGCCCCGAGCGGCAGAGCGCAGGCCTCGTCGAAGGAGTGCCCGCCCATCGCGGCAGCGAGGGTCACGGCCCGCGCCACCGGCCCCTGCCCGGCGGCGCCCTCCCACTCCCGGAGGAGCCGGGCCTGCGTGAGCGCCGGCATCCGTCACACCGCCGGGTCGTCGAACGAGACCTCGGCCGCGGGCGGCAGGGCGATGTCGCGCACCCAGCCCTCGTTCTCCAGCCTGACGTGCTGGACGAGCACGGCGTTCGCGTTGGCGTCCAGGTCCGAGAAGGGCTGGTACTCCGACACCCAGCAGTTGAAGACGTGGTAGGAGAGCACCTTCTGGCCGGTCTCGTCGTGGACGTCGATGACGAGGTCCCGGCGGAAGTCCTTCAGGGAGGTCTCCCGCCCGCCCGCCGCATTGGCGTGGCTCCACGTCTTGTTGGCCCACTTCTCGAACTCGTGGCCGTTCACGGTGACCCCGCGTTCCAGGACGATCGGGTCGAACTCCACCCGTCCGGGCAGTTTGGCGCTGTTCGACGGGGCGCCGCCGTCGCGGTGTTTGACCACCTCGACGGTCCGCTTCATCCCGGAGACCTTGTGCACCCCGAGGAACGGAACGGTGCTGTCGCTGTACCGGACGCGGAAGCGGAAGTTCTTGAGCGGGTCGACCCGCGCGGTCGTTGCCATCGTCTCGCTCCTCAGACCTGCAGCTGCCCGGCGAGCTGCTCGATGTGGACGATCACGAACTCGGCCGGCTTGAGCGGCGCGAAGCCGACGACGATGTTGACGATGCCCCGGTCGATGTCGTTCTGCGGGTTGTTCTCCCGGTCGCACTTGACCAGGTACGCCTCCCGGGCCGTCGCGCCCTGCAGGGCCCCCTGCCGGAAGAGGCCGTTCATGAACGCGCCGACGTTGAGCCGGATCGAGGCCCACAGCGGTTCGTCGTTCGGCTCGAACACCACCCACTGCGTACCGCGGTAGAGGCTCTCCTCGACGAACAGGGCGAGCCGCCGCACCGGCAGGTACTTCCACTCGTCGGCCAGCCGGTCCGCGCCCCGCAGCGTCCGCGCGCCCCAGACGAGCGGACCCAGCACGGGGAACGAGCGCAGGCAGTTCACGCCGAGCTGGTTGAGCCTGCCGTTCTCCAGGTCGGTCATGGCCACCGTGGGGGCGCTCACCCCGGCCAGCGAGGCGTCGGTGCCCGCGGGTGCCTTCCACACGCCCCGCTGCACGTCGGTGCGGGCCATCACCCCGGCCACCGTGCCGCACGGCGGAACGGTCGTGGGGACGCCGCCGGCCGCGGGGTCGGGGATGACCAGGTCCGGGAAGTACAGCACGGCGTTCTTCGCCGCGTCGCCGGTCACCGGGGGAGTGGCCATCCCGGCGACGGCGGCGTCGACGCCCGTCCAGCCGGCGGGCGGATCGACGACGAGGACGGCCCGCCGCTCCCCGCACAGGGCCGCCGCGGGGGCCAGTGCGGACTGCGGGGCGCCGGGCAGGCACAGGAGGTTGAAGATGTCGGTCTTCAGGAGCTGGTACAGGCCCGTCTTGGACGCCTGGCCGGTCGGCCCGCCCTGGTAGTCCGCGAGCGCGGGCACGGCTCCGTCCGCGCCGCCCGAAGCCTGCTCGTACCGGTTCGGCCTGGCGTCGTCGAAGGGATCCTGGCTCGCGTCGGCGGGTGCGACCGCCTCGTGCGCGGCCGGTACGGCGTCGAGCACCGGGCCGGTGGCGGGCAGGGTGACCAGGGCCGAGGAACTCAGCGCCCTGTCCAGCGAGTTCGGGTCCTCGGGGTCGGAGCTCACGTTGAGGTGGCGCTCCACCGTCCCGGTGCCCTTGTCGAACAGCGTGAGGTTGTACCGGGTCCGGGTGGTGCCGGGCGCGGGCACCTCGCCGGTGTCGTGGTCGACCCGGGCCCGCAGGGCGTCGCCCCACCGTCCCTCGCCCCGGGCGACGAGCGTGACCGTCCGGGGTCCGCCAAGAACGATGACGGAGGCCTTGGCGTTCTCGGTGTCGTCGCCGTCCCCGGTGTGGACGAGCCGGACGATCTCGGCCTCGCTGCCGCCGTTGGCGTAGTACTGGTGGACGGCGTACCCGAGGGGGCTGCGCGGGACGACCCCGCCGAACAGGCGCTGGAAGTCGGCGAAGCTCGTGATGTGCACCGGCCGGTCGGTGGGCCCGCGGACGGCCGCCCCGACGAACGCGGTCACCGAGGTGGGCACCCCGGTGATGGTGTGCACGGCGCTCTTGACCTCGTGGATGTACACACCCGGGAAGGTGGGGTTGACGGGCACGTCCGGCCCCCCTCTCACTGTCGTCTCCCGCCCAGTCTGACGAGCCGCCGTGACCGGAGCGTCACCATTCCGTCACGGCTGGTGACGTGAGGGCGGGCCGGGGACCGGCACACCGGTGTTAACGGAGGATTCACCTGCCCCCGGGACCCTGGGCCCATGGCCCTCAGCAGACGAGCACTCCTGGCACAGGCGGCAGCGTCGGCCGGCGCCGTCGCCGGCCCTCCCCCCTCACCCGCCGCCGGGGCGGCCGGGGAACCCGAGCCGACCACGACCACCACCCTGCGCGGCACGATCCCGCCCGGAGCGCCGGACTTCGTGTACGTACCGGTCGACGTCCCGTCCGGCGTGCGCGAGTTGCGCGTCTCCTACCGCTACGACAAGCCGCCCACCCCGCCGGGCACGCCCGGCAACGCCCTCGACATCGGCCTGTTCGACCAGCGCGGCACCGCGCTCGGCGGCCGCGGCTTCCGCGGCTGGTCCGGCGGCGCCCGCAGCGAGTTCTTCCTCCGGACGGACGGGGCCACCCCCGGCTACCTGCCCGGACCGCTGGAGCGCGGCCGCTGGCACATAGCCCTCGGCCCCTACACCGTCGCCCCGCAGGGTCTGCCCTACGAGATCACCGTCACCTTCGCGTACGGGGAACCGGCGCCCCCCGCCCCGGCGGCCTACCCGCCCGAGCGGATCCCCGGCCGCGGCCGGGCCTGGTATCGCGGGGACTGCCACGTCCACTCCGTGCACTCCGACGGCCGCCGCACCCCCGCCGAGATCACCGCCCTCGCCCGCGCCGCCGGCCTGGACTTCGTCAACACCTCCGAGCACAACACCCACAGCTCCCACACCGCCTGGGCGGGCGCCGCCGACAGCGGGCTCCTCGTCCTCACCGGCGAGGAGATCACCACCCGGACCGGCCACGTCCTGGCCGTCGGCACCGACCCTGGCACCTTCGTCGACTGGCGCTACCGGGCCCGCGACGGCCGCTTCGGCAGGTTCGCCCGCGCCGTCCGGCAGGCGGGCGGCCTCGTCGTCCCCGCCCACCCGCACGCCACCTGCATCGGCTGCGCCTGGAAGTTCGGCCTCGCCGACGCCGACGCCGTCGAGGTGTGGAACGGCCCCTGGACACCCGACGACGAGGTGTCCCTGGCCTCCTGGGACGCCACCCTGTGCGCCGCGGACGGAGGCCGCTGGCTGCCCGCCCTGGCGCACAGCGACTACCACCGCGACCCCGACCGCATCGGCGGCCCCCAGACCGTCGTCCTGGCCGACGACCTGTCCCGCCGGGCGATCCTGGCCGGGCTGCGCGCCGGACGCGCCTACGCCGCCGAATCCTCCGCCGTCTCCGTGGACTTCACCGCCGTCACCCCCCGAGGGGCCCACGCCGGCATCGGGGAGACCCTGGAGGCGGCCGGTCCGGACACGGAGGTCCTCGTACGCCTGTCGGTGACCGGCGCGGAGGGCGGCGAGCTGCGCCTGGTCACGGACCAGGGCACCGTGCTCACCGTGCCCGCGGCGACCTCCCTGGAATGGCGCACGACACCCGCCCGCACGGCCTACGTCCGCGCGGAGGTCCGCCACCCGCCCCAGGCGCCGCCCCTGCCCGGAGCACCGGCCGCCCTCACCAACCCGATCTGGCTGCGGTCCTGAGGAACACCGGGGTCCGGCCGCCGCCGGATCGGCGAAGGACCTGCCCGCACACCCCCGGGCACGGCATGATGGGCGCCCGGCGGAGTACCTGGGGGGAACCGTGCACGGCCGCTTGCGCTTCGACGACCTCATCGTGGTGCTGCCCGGGATCGGCGGCAGCACGCTCCACCGCGACGGTGTCCCGGTGTGGCAGCCGCCGCTGGCCCTGGGCGGCCTGCTGCGCCGCTCCGGCCGGGCCCTGGAGGCACTGGCCGGGGACCCCCGCCTCCTCGACGACCCCGACCACGACGACGGCATCGTCCCCACGGGCCTCATCGGCCTCCCCGTCGCCATCCCGGGCCTCGCCAAGCTCAACCAGTACGGCAGACTGCGCCGCGCCCTCCACGGCTGCTTCGACCTCGTCCCGGGCGACTGCGCCGTCGACGGCGGCCCGGCCAACCTCTTCGAGTTCGCGTACGACTGGCGGCGCGACAACCGGGTCTCCGCACTGCGGCTGAAGGCCCTCGTCGACCGCGAACTGCCCAAATGGGCCCGGACCCTGCCCTACGGCCGCCCCAAGGTCGTCCTGCTGTGCCACAGCATGGGCGGCCTCGTCGCCAAGTACTACCTCGACGTCCTCGGCGGCTGGGAGCACTGCCGGACGGCGATCACCTTCGGCGCCCCCTTCCGCGGCTCCCTCGCGGCCCTGGACGTCCTCGCCAACGGGGTGCGCGCCCCCGGCGTCCGCCTGGACGCCGTCTCCGAGGTCCTCGGCGCCTTCACCTCCGTCCACCAGCTCCTCCCGCGCTACCCCGTGCTCCTCGACCGGCGCCCCGGCACACCCGCCGGGCAGGCCCCCCTCCACGTCCACCGCTCCCCGGTCCGCCTCGGCTCGCTCGACCCCGCGCGGGCGAAGGCCGCCTACGAGGACTTCCACCTCCGCATGGACGCCCACGCACCCGGCCCGGCCGTCCCGCTGCTGCCCGTCGTCGGGTACGGCCACCGCACCGCGCAGACGGCCGTGTTCGACGGGAGCCGGCTGCGCGTCACGACGGACCCCGAGGCCCTGGGCGAGGAGCGGCACCGGTTCGCCACCGGGGACCGCAGCGTCCCGGCCGTGGCCGCGATCCCCGTCGAGCTGTCCGAACGCCCCACCTGGGGCTGGGAGAACGCCACGCACTCCACGATCCACGCCACGGACGGGGTACTGGAACGCCTCCTGCGCCTGCTCGCCTCCCTCGGGAGCGGGCTGGAGGACCTACAGGCGCCTGCCGGCGGGCCGGAGCCCGGGACGGACGACCCGTGCGGGGCCTTCCCCGCAGGGCCGGACCCCCTCGCCCTCGGGATCGACGTCGACGACGTCCACGCCGAGGGCGAGCCCGTCGTCGTGACCTGCCGGGGCCGGGGCGTCACCACGGGCGCCCGCCCGCCCGTGCTCACGCTCTCACCGCCCTGCCCGCCCGACCGCGTCACCCTCGACGAACACGAGGGCGCGGCCCGCTGGACCGTCACCGGCCTCGCCCCCGGCGTCCACGAGGCCACGGCGTCCTTCGACGGCCGGACGGTCACCGACGTCTTCGAGGTCTGGTGACCACGCAGGCACCGCCGCCCGGCCGGTGGGAGAAGTGGAAGAAGACCGAACCGGCCCGCCTCGCCTGCTACGTGGACTCCGAGGAGATCGCCCGCACGTACGAGGGGCCGGTGCCCACGTACCCGGAGCGCGCGGAGGACCGCCGCAAGGCCGTCCGGACGGTCTACGACCGGCTGGCCGCGCAGGGGCTGCGCTACGAGACCGCCGCGATCGACTTCCGGCGCTTCCACCCCGCCGAGCAGGTCGTCCGCACACCCGCCGAGGTCGCCGCGCAGGGCGGCAACTGCCTCGAACTGACGCTGCTGTTCGCCGGCCTGTGCCAGGCGAGCAAACTGCGCACCCTCGTCGTCCTGCTGGAGGACCACGCCCTGGCGGCGGTCTGGCTCCGTGACGACCTCGACGCCGTGTGGCCGCGCGGCCGCCCCGGGCCGCACGACCACCACTTCATGGACGGGGGCCTGCTCGACTGGACCATCGGCGCCACGGCCGCCAGGGACACCCTGACGCGGCTCGTCGCCGAGGGGGAGTACCTCCTGGTCGAATGCACCGGCGTCACGGCCGACGGCGGACCGGGGACGCCCTCCCCGCACCGGACCTTCGAGGAAGCGGTCACCGAAGGGCTGGACCGCCTCGGGAGGGGGAGCCTGGCCGGCCTCGTCGACATCGTCTACCAGCAGCGCCACGGCCCCTACAGCCCCTATGCGGTCCCCGCCCCGCCACCCCCTGCGGGACCCGCGGACCCCGCCGGCGCGGCACCGGCCCCCGGCCCGGACCGCTCCGTGCGGCCCAGCGCACTCGCTGAGCACGCCCTGGACACCGCCCTGAGCCGGGCCGCCGCGGCCCACCCGGTCCTCGCGGCCCACCTCGACCGGCCCCACCGGACCCCCGGGGACCTGGCGCGCCTCATCGACGCCGTCGGCACCGCGCCCGCCACCCCGGAGACCCTCCGGCTGCGCGAGGTCGCCGGGGTGATCGCCCTGGCCCTGGACGCCCACGCCTTCACCAGGGCCTGGATGCCCCGGGCCGCCCAGCCGGCCGCCCTGCGCCGCGCCCTCCTCGACTGCGTGGCCGACCCCCGCGGACTACGGCCCCACGGACTCGCCGAGCACCTCGACACCGCCGCCCTGCACCGGCCCGTCGGCGACCCCGACGGCCGCGCGACCCTGCTGCGCTTCGTCGTCCGCCTCGCGGCCACCGCGGGGATGGACATCGGGGACGCGGCCTTCGCCGACTGGTGCCGCCGGGCCGGCCACGACCTCGCCACGGCGGAACTGCTGCACCGACGGTTCCGGAACCTCGCCGACGACGCCCGGCGGCGGCTCGTCGTCCACCTGCGCGCCACCACCCCGGCCGACGACCGGCCCGGCTCCGCCGACGCCTGGCTGCTGGACGACCGCGGCCGGCCCACCCACACCCGCCCCACCGCGCCCTGCCCGCCCGGCACCGGCGACCTCGCCGACGTCCTGGCCGACGTCCTCGAATGGGCGGACGGCGTCCTCGGCGCCGCCCTGCTGCACCGGGTGGACATCGCCCTGCCCGCCAGGACCCTCCTGCAATGGCGCCCCGAGGAAGCCGACGTCGGCATCCGGCTCGGCGCCCACCACCAGGTCGTCCTGCACTGGGGCGCCCGCATCCACCCGCCCCGCCACCTGCGCCGGCTGTCCCGCCAGGCCCCGTACCGGCTGCGCCACCTGGAGGACCGGGGCGACGCCGTGTACGGCAGCGTCGACTGGGTGGACCCCGAGACCGCCGAGAACCGGCAGGACTTCGAGGAACGCCTCGTCAGGAACGACTACCCCGGCGCCCTCGGCCTGCGCTTCGCACCCGCCGACACCGACCCGGACCACCTGTTCGAGGTGCTCCTCGCCCGGTTCCCGATCCTCCTGTGGCCGGACCGCGCCGTGACCGGCTGGCCGGCCGTCGAGGAGGAGGTGCGCGACCGGTGGGTGACCCTGCCCGGCGGGTTCACCGACGCCTACCGCACCGCCTGGCACTGCGCCGAGGAAGCGGTGCCGCCCCTGGCCCGGCTCCGCGCCGTCTGGGACGACGGGCACTGGCTCGCCTTCTGCCGCACCACCAGCACGCACACGGCCCGCATCGGAACGGCCGCCGACGCCCGCACGAGAGGACGACGATGAACTGGACCCCCTACTACCGCGGCGACGGCGAGGCCCGCACGGACGCCCTGCCCCAGCCACCGACCTGGCGCCTGGCCGACCCCGCCTCCGCCGCCGCCACCTTCCGGCCCCCGGAGGGACTGCCCGAAGCCGTCAACGCCGCCCTGTGCCTGCGCCGCCCCCTGCTCCTCACCGGATCGCCCGGCACCGGGAAGTCCACCGTCGCCGCGGCCGTCGCCCACGAACTGAGCCTCGGCCCCGTCCTGAACTGGCACGTCACCTCGCACAGCACCCTCACCGAAGCCCTCTACCGCTACGACGCCCTCGGCCGCCTGGACGCCACCCGCCGCAACGAGGACGACGACATCGGCCGGTTCCTCCAGCTCGGGCCGCTCGGCACCGCCCTGATGCCGTGGGACCGGCCCCGCATGCTCCTCGTCGACGAGATCGACAAGAGCGACATCGACCTGCCCGGCGACCTCCTCAACGTCATCGAGTCGGGCAGCTTCGAGATCCCCGAGCTCGCCCGGCACCCGGAGAGCGACATCGACGTCCGGCTCTGGGGGTCGGACGCCACCGCCACCATCAGCAAGGGCATCGTCCCCAGCACCGAGTTCCCGTTCATCGTCATGACCAGCAACGGCGAACGCATCTTCCCGCCGCCCTTCCTGCGCCGCTGCATCCGCTTCCGGATGCCCGAACCCGCCCACGGCCGGCTGGCCGGGATCGTCGCCGCGCACCTGGGCGAGGACGCCGCCCGGGACGCGGCCGGAGTCCTGGCCGAGTTCGAGGCCAGGATCACCCGCCGCGAGAGCCTGGCCACCGACCAACTCCTCAACGCCGTCCACCTCGTCACCGGCGACCTCGCCCCCGACGACCCGCTGCGCGCCCGTCTGGTCGACCTCCTCCTCGACGACCTGAACGCTCCCTGACGTGCTCGAAGCCCTCATCCGCGCACTGCGGCGGGTCGACGCCGACGTCGACCCCGTCGCACTCGCCGACGCCCTCTGGCTGGCCCGTGCCATGGCGGAATCCGACGACGGGACGGTCCCGCCGCCCACCGCGGCCCCGGACCCGGACCCGGACCCCGCCCCGGCACCGGCCGACGGGCCCGCCGCCCCCGGCGAGCCGCCCGGTCCCGGGCCCTACCCGCCGGGGCCCGAACCCGGCACCTACGACACGGGCGGCGGCCCCGACGGCCCCGGCGCCCTCGCCGCCGTCACGGGCCGGATCCGGCGCGGCAGCGCACTCCCCGACGCGCCCGCCCTCGCGCGCGCCCTGCGCCCGCTGCGCCGGCGCCGCCCCGGCGGCCGGGAACGCGGGCTGGACGTGGAGGCGACCGTCGCCCTGTACGCGCGGACCGGCGAGGTGACCCCGGTGTTCGCGCCGCGGCCCGAGCCGTGGTTCGGGCTCGACCTGGTCGTGGACGCCTCGCCCTCCATGCAGGTCTGGCGGGACGTGGCCGACGACCTCCAGGCCCTGCTGCAACGCCTGGGGGCCTTCAGCACCGTCCGCCGCTGGACCCTGCACCCCGGGCCCGGCCGCGCACCCGTCCTCCTCGGCCCGGCCGGCGGGTCCGTGCCGCCCGAGCGGCTCCGGGACGCGCGGGGCCGGGCGCTGCTCCTGGTGCTCTCCGACTGCGTCGCGGACGGCTGGCACGAACCGGACACCTGGCTGATGCTGCGCGACTGGACGCGGTCCACGGCGACGGTCCTGCTCAACCCCCTGCCGCGGACCCTGTGGCCCCACACCGGTCTGGACGGCCCCCTCGTGACCCTCCCGGCCCGCGAGCGCGGCGCCCGCTCCGCCGACCTGGCCCCCGGGGTCCCCGACGGGCTGCGGCGGCTCCTGACGGCCGCCTACCCGGAGGTGACGGGCCCCTGGCTGCCCTGCCCGGTGGCCGGGATCTCGGCCGCGGCGGCGCAGGCCTGGGCCGGGACGCTGATGGCCGTGGGCGACGCGGCCTGCGAGGGCGTCCTGATCCCCCCGGGCGGCCGCCCGCCCGACCAGGAGGACGACGACGACTCGTACCCGTACCCCGACGACCCGTACCCGGTGCCTCCGGCCGAGGAACCGGAGCGCCTGGTGGACGCCTTCCGCCGGGTCTCGTCCCCGCAGGCCCACCGGCTGGCCGTCCTGTGCAGCCCCCAGAGCGAGCTGTCGCTGCCGGTCATGCGGGCCGTGCAGGCGGCGATGGAACCCGGCTCGGGGGTGGACGTCCTCGCCGAACTGGTCGTGAGCGACCTCTTCGAGCACGTCCCCGGTACGGAGTCCGGAGAACTCCGCCTCCGGTTCCGCCCCGGCGTGGCCGCGGAGCTCCGCACCTCCCTGTCGGCGGAGGACGCCTGGCAGGTCCACTTCGCCCTCAACCGCTTCGCCGAGGCGGAGGCCGCCCCGGGCACGGGCCACCCCGTCGCGGTCGCCGCGCCACAGGGCCCGGCCCGCATCCCGGACGGCCTGCGGCCGTTCGCCGCGGCGAGCCGGGCGGTGCTGCGGCTGCTGGGGGCGGAACCGGTCGTTGGCGCGGCGGTCCCGCGGGACGGCCTGCTGCTCAGGATCGGCAGGAGCGGGGCCGGCCCGGACCCCTACACCCTGGAGGCATCGACGCTCGGCGACCGACGGCTGATCGTCGCGTACCACGACCAGGGACTCGACTCGCTCAAGAGGCATGTGGCGGGCGCCATGTACTCCGGCCGGGCGGAGTACATCTCGGGGGCGCCTCCGTACACGATCACGTTCGAGGTGCCCCAGGAACTGCTGGACCTGCACCTTGACACGTGGTCAGACTCCGATGGCGAGCCGTACGCGGTGCTCCACCCCGTGGTGTTCCGATGCCCCCCGCCGGACCCTGACCGATCCGCATGGAGCAGGCGCTGGAACCGCCTGCTCGCGGCCGGTGGACGGGTCGGCCCCTCCGATGTGTTCTGGGGCCTGGGTCGAGGCGTGTCGTCGGCGTTCGAGTCGGATCTACGCAAGGACCATGTCCTCTGCGCCGTGCTCGACGGCCCCCCGACCGGCAGCGGACTCTACGCCACTCACTTCCGGCTCGCCCAGACGGCGGGCGTCCCGGTCGTATTGTGGAACCGCAACGAGGGTGACCCGGCCCGGTTCAGGGAGGAGGTCAGCGTCCTGCTCGGCATGGCCGGTGGTTTGCCCGAGAACCTGCAGGCCCTCCACCGGAGATCCTGGCAGGAGTCGCAGAAACTCGCCTCCGTGGTGCTGGTGTGGAACGACCCCGCGCTGGAGCCGTACACGGCTGCCGCACCGGAGCCGGTGGCGCCGACACCCTCCCGCAGCCGCACGTACGCCGTGGTCGTCGGGGTGGAGACGTATGCCACCGAAAACTCCATCGATCTCGACGGCCCCGCGCACGACGTCCGCCGCATCACCGACTGGCTGCTCGCGCAGGGCGTGCCTCCGGGCAACATCACGGCGCTCGTCTCCCCGGTGGAACACAACCGTGGGGTGGTGGCGGAGACCGGAGTCCCGACGCGCGAAGCCACCACCGCCAATGTGACGACGGCACTGTTCGGGGAGACGGCGGCGCGCTCTGACGCGGACGTCCTCCTCGTCTTCTGGAGCGGGCACGGGTACACGGACGAGCAGGGTTCGTATCTTGGGACCTCCGATGCCCCGGCGTGGGCGGGTGTATCGCTCACGAACCTGCTCCGCCGGTTTCGCTCGCCGGAGGGCTCCACGTGCGACGAGCAGTTCTGGTTCATCGACGCCTGCGCCTCTCCGAGGTCCCCCTTTGCGGAGGACGCGGACACCACCGGGGCAACCGACCCTGCGGGCCCCTACGGACTCCGGCCCGGCCGCCATCAGCACGTCTACATGGCATCCGGGCCGGAGAACGACGCGATCGAAGTGCCGGGGCAGGGCGGCTTGTTCTCCCTCCAGCTGCTGGAGGTGCTCCACGAGGTCTCTCCCTGGGACGAGGACACGCCGTTCACGCTGGCTGCGAAACTGCGCGAGCGCTTCGCGGAACTGCGTAGGCGCGGCCGGACCCGGCAGACCCCGACCTACACCCGCTACGGGGCACCGCGGCCGTCCGGCCCCCGCACCCCGTAACCCCCCTACGCCCCCGCCGGCAGCACGTGTTCCCCCGCCTGGTCCGTGCTCAGGCACAGCGAGCAGACCACCGCGTCGTGGGCGACGCAGGCGGCGAGGTCGGGGCGTTCGTACGGCTGGAGGCAGACGTGGCAGTCGAGGGTGACCCCGCTCGGGTTGCCCTCGGGGTCCAGGAGGGGCTCGGCGATGCCGTCGTCGGTGCGGCGGAGGTAGTAGCGGCCCTTGGTGGCCACGGCCATCAGCGGGGTGACGGCGAAGGCGATGACCGCCGCCGCCACGGGGGAGTAGGGCTGGAGGGCGTCTCCGAGGAGGCCGAAGTACAGGGCGATCGACAGCCCGGAGGCGGTGGTGAAGGCCACGACGCCGACCGGGTTCACCGCGTGGAGCATGCCCCGGCGGAACTCCGGCCGGCGCGGGGACAGGTTCAGCAGGTACTTGTTGACGCCGATGTCGGTGGCCACGGTGACCACCCAGGCGATCGCGCAGTTCGAGTAGAAGCCCAGCACGCCGCCCAGGAAGCTGAACATGTCGGCCTCCATCAGGGCGAGCGCGAAGGCCAGGTTGACCAGTACGAAGACCATGCGGCCGGGGTAGTGCCGGGTGACGCGGGTGAAGGCGTTCGTCCAGGCGAGCGAGCCGGAGTACGCGTTCGTCACGTTGATCTTGATCTGGCTGATGACCACCAGGGCCACGGCCAGCGGCACGACCGTCCAGGAGGGCATCATCTCCTCGAAGGCGCCGCGGAACTGCTGGATGGGCTCGGGCGCGGCGGCCGGTCCGACCTCGGCGATGACGTGGACGGCGAGGAAGACGCCGATGGCCTGCTTGAGCGCCCCGAGCAGCACCCAGCCGGGGCCGGCCATGACCACGGCGGTCCACCAGGCGCGCCGGTTCGCCTCCGTCTTGGGCGGCATGAAGCGCAGGTAATCGATCTGCTCGCCGATCTGCGCGATCAGGGACAGGCAGACACCCGCGCCGAGCATGACGGAGGCCGTGTTGACGGCGCCCTCCCCGTCCGTGCCGGCGTAGGACAGGAAGCGGTCGACGGTGCCGAAATCGTTGGCGATCAGGTAGACCAGCGGACCGACCATGAGCAGCAGCCAGAGCGGGGTGGTCCACACCTGGAGCCTGCTGAGCGCCTTCATGCCGTAGACGACCAGCGGGATCACCATGAGGGTGGAGACGGCGTACCCGAGCCACAGCGGCAGGCCGAGGCCGAGTTCGAGGCCCTGGGCCATGATCGCGCCTTCGAGGGCGAAGAAGATGAAGGTGAAGCTGGCGAAGATGACGCCGGTGAGGACCGAGCCGTAGTAGCCGAAGCCGGCGCCGCGCGTGATGAGGTCGAGGTCGATGTTGTAGCGCGCGCCGTAGTAGGCGAGGGGGAAGCCGGTGACGAAGATGACGACCGCGGCGACGGCGATCGCCACGAGGGCGTTGCCGGTGCCGTGGGCCAGGCCGATGCCGGCGCCGATGGAGAAGTCGGCCATGTAGGCGATGCCGCCCAGGGCCGTGGTGGCCACGACCATGGGGGTCCACCTGCGGTAGCTGCGCGGTGCGAACCGGAGGGTGTAGTCCTCCAGGGTCTCCTTGACGGCCTGGCCCGCGGCCGGGGCGGTGCCCGCCGTGCCCGCGGTGGTCCGTGGTGACTCGGTGGTGCTCATGCGCGCCTCCCGGTGGGGCTGGGTGCAGGATGCGGGTGCTGCGGTGCGGAGCCCCGTGTGGCGCCTTTGCCGGACTGGGGTGACGGATCGTCATGAAGCGCTGCACGCCGCCCTGTTCGTGAGGGTGGTCGGTCGACCGGTCACGCTAGGAAGCGGTTGTTTCCCCAGGTGCGCGCTGTGGTGAACACCATGTTGCCGGACGCCGCGGGGGGAGGGACCGTCCGTCGCCGGTCCCTCCCCCGTACGGCCTACGTGCGTCAGACCGGCGACGGGGCCAGCGCGGCGGACCGCGCCGGCGGGCCGACCCGTCCCGGGTCGTCGGGGGACGGCCGGCCCGTCGCGGCCGCCGCCGGTCCGGTGTCCGTGAGCAGGGCGATCAGCGTGGTGCGGGCGCGGGCCACGCGGGAGCGGACCGTGCCGATCGGGCAGCCGGAGGCGATGGCGGCCTCCGCGTACGGCAGTCCGAGCAGCTGGGTGAGGACGAAGGCCTCGCGCCGCTCGGCCGGGACGGCGGCCAGGAGCTCCGCGAGGGCGATGCCGTCGTCGAAGCCGGGGAGGTCGTGCGGCTGGCTCTGCTCGGCGGCGGTCTGCCAGTCGTGGCGGTCCGACAGCCGCGGCCGGGCGGCCGCGTGGCGCACGCTGTCGACGACGGTGCGCCGGGCGATCGACAGGATCCAGGTACGGGCGGAGGAGCGGCCCTCGAAGCGGGGGAGCGCGGCGAGGGCCCGCAGGAACACGTCCTGGGTGAGGTCGTCGGCCGCCTGCGCGTCCGCGCTGAGGTACGCCACGTACCGCCACACGTCGCGGTGCAGGGCCCGTACGAACCGGTCCGCCTTCGCGGGGTCCCCGTCGCGCGCGGCGAGGGCCAGACGGGTCACCTCCGCGTCGGAGTCCGGGGTGCGTCGGGCCGGCCTTTCGCCGGCGGGACGGTGCTGGGTGGTCAGGGCAGGAGTCATCGCCACAGGTCCTCAGGGTCAAGGTGTCCGGCGCCGCGCGCGGCGGCGCCGGTGAAGGGAGTACGGCCGGCCGGAGGGCACGGCCGATGCCCGAGGGGCGACGGACCGCGGAAGGGTCGTCAGCGCACGCTCGGGGAACCGGCTGTCACAGGACAGCGGTTCCCGTCGGCGGACCCCGTGAGGTGATGGCGTGGACCAGGAACAGCTGTGGGAGCGCGTGGTCGCTCCGCACCCGGCGTACGCGGGCGCGCGGGCGCACGGGAGCCGCGGTGAGGCCGCCGAAGAGCAGCCGCAGTGGAGTCCAGAGCAGGCTCGCGACGGCGAACAGGACGCGGAAGGCGCCCTGTTCGCCGTAGGCCAGCCACAGGCCGCAGAGCAGGGCGGCCAGCAGGTGCGCGGCGAGCATTCCGGCCGGGGACATGCCGGCCATGTCGTGCCCGCCCGCCGGCAGGAGGACGCCGGTGGCGGAGGACGCGGCGTCGGCCATGCCCGGCATGTCGTGCATGCCGTGCATGCCGTGGTGGGCGTGCGCGGCGGTGTCCGCGAGGGCGGTGCCCGGCGGCGGTTCGTACACGAGGGAGCCGAGCCCCGCGTCGTCCACGACCTTGCGGGCCTCCTGGACGGACAGCGCCGACGCGGTGCCCTCCCCGCACATCAGGTACGCGGCCCACTGGCGGGCGAAGGACGTGCCGGACGGCAGGGAGGGGTTCAGGACCGACTGGGCCAGGGAGAAGCCCGAGTGGAGCGCGGCCTGGACGGCGACCGTCGCCGCGATCACGGCGGGCAGACCGCGTTCCCGGCCCGCGAGGCACCAGCCGGTGGCCGCCGTGCCCGCGAACGCGGCGGACATCGCCCACCAGGGCACGCCCATGCCGGACATGAGCACGTGGCCCACGCTCGCGAGCAGGACGCAGACGGCCGCGAACATCGCGGCCCGTCCGGCTCGGAAACAGTGACCTGGCGTCATGGCGGGTTCATCCTCGCACCGGCCTTCCGGGACGCGTAGGGGGGTGCGCACTTCCTGACAAGTTCTCGACCGTGCCTGTGGCGTGCCTTGAAACCGTCCGCCGGTGTGGTGCGGGACACAGGGGGGCGGGGGAACTCCGGCGCCGGTCCGTCCGACTCCTTTCCCGGTCGGTCGTGACGTTCAACATCGGGGGAGTGGGGATTTCCGTGGCGGCAGAGGGAACGGCGGCGGTAGCCGCCGCGGCGGCGGGCCCGGGGAACCGGGCGGTCCGCCGCCTGACCGCACTGCTCACCTGCGCCATGGCGTTCTCGATGCTCCAGCTGTTCCTGCTCGGCGCGCTGGGGCCCCGCCTGGTCGGTGAACTGGGCGTCTCCCCGACGGTGTTGGGGCTGACGACCACGGTCGGGTTCGGGACGGCCGCCGTGCTGTCCCCGTTCGGCGGCCGGCTGGTGGACCGCATCGGGCCGCGCCGCTCCCTGGTGTTCCTGCTCGTCGTCTCGGCCGTCGCGCTCGCCCTGATCGGCGCCGCCCCGGGCGCGGGTCTGCTGCTGGGCGCGGTCGCCCTGGGCGGCGTACCGCAGGCGTTGGCCAACCCCGCCACCAACAAGGCGGTCCTGGCCGTCGTCCCGCCCGCCCGGCGGGGTGCGGTCACCGGTGTCAAGCAGTCCGGTGTGCAGCTGGGGGCGTTCGCCGCGGGACTGCCGCTCGCCGCCCTCGCGGGCGGACTCGGCTGGCGGGGCGCGGTCTGGACGGCCTCCGGGGCGGCCCTCCTCGCCGGGGCGTGGGCCCTGCGGGCGCTGCCCGCCGACCCGCCCGTGCGGCCGGCGCCGCCGGTGGGCGGGTCGTTCGTGCCGAGGGGGACGACGGCCTGGCTGGCGGGGTTCTCGGTGTTCCTGGGAGCCGGGATCGCCTCCGTGAACACCTATCTCGCGCTGTACGGGGTGCGCGGTCTGGGGATGGGCCCCACGACGGCCGGAGCCCTGGTCGCCGTCCTCGGCGTGGCGGGCGTCCTGGGCCGCGTCGGGTGGTCGAGGGCCGCCCGGCCGGGCCGGGCCGAGTGGCTGCCCGGTCTGCTGGCCGGCGGTGCCGTGGGCGCCGCGGCCCTGCTGGCCGGGGGGCTGACGGCGCGTCCGCTGGCGTGGGCCGGCGCCGTCGCGGTCGGGGTGTTCGCCGTGTCCGGCAACGCCGTCTCGATGGTGCTGGTCATGCAGCGCTCCGCAGCGGGCCGGGCCGGGCAGGACTCGGCGCTCGTCGCGGCCGGGTTCTTCACCGGGTTCGCGGTGGGTCCGCCGCTGTTCGGGCTCCTCGCGCAGAGCGGGCGGTACGGGGCCGGCTGGCTGCTGGTCGCGGCCGAGTTCGCGGCGGCGGGGGCGGTCGCGGTCCTGTGGGCCGTACGGGACCGGCGCGCACGGACGGAGAAGGCGGCATGACCTCCGACGACTGGGCGGGCCGGGCCCTGGCGGCCGTCATCGACCGGGTCACGGCGACGGAGGCCGAGGTCGGCGACCGGTTCCCGCTGTACGCCCACCCCGCCGACGGGCGGTGGGAGACGACCGGCCGCGGCTCGTGGACCGGCGGCTTCTGGGCCGGACTGCTGTGGCTGCGGGCCCTGCGTACGGGCAGTGCCGCCGACCGGGCGGCCGCGGAGCGGTGCACCGCCCGGCTCGCCCCGTGGGCCGGGGCCGACACCGCCACCCGGGGACTGATCTTCTGGTACGGGACGGCGCTCGCCCCCGCCGCTTCCGGAGCCGGCCCGGTCCGGGCGGCGGCGGCCCGCTCCTGCCTGGCCGACCACGACCCCGGAGCCGGCGTCGTCCCCTGGGGCTCGGCGCTCGGCGGGCCCCGCCTGCTGGCCCGTGCCGACGCCGTACCGGGGCTGGTGCCCCTGCTGGCGGGAGCGGGGCCCGACGGACCCGGCGCGGCGGCGGCCCACCTGCACCGGCACCTGGACCTCTGCCTCGGCGCGGAGGGGGCGGGGCACCCCGGGCGCCCGCGTCCCGCCTGGCGGTTCGACCCGGCGACCGGGTGGCACCCCTGCGAGGACCCGGCACCGGGCTGGAGCCGCGGGGAGGCCTGGCTGCTGCTGGCCGTGGCCGACGCCCTGCTCCACCCGGAGGTGGCCCGCCACCGGCCGGTGCGGCTCGCCTCCGCGGCCCGGCAACTGCTCTCGCAGCAAGGGGTGCTGACGGGACGGCTCGTCCCGCCCGACCACGCGACGCGGCCGCGGGGCCCCCTGGACACCTCGGCCGCCGCGATCACCGCCGTGGCCCTGCTGAAGCTGTCCCGGACGCGGGTCCCCCGGGCCGGGGCCTGCGCGCCCCGGGCCGCCGCGGTCCTGCGCCGGCTGGCCGGGGCCCACCTCACCGCACCGGAGCCGGACGGTGGCCGTCCGGCCGGCATGCTGCTGGACGGCTGCTACGACGCGGCCAAGGGCCTGGCGGTGCGCCACGAACTGATCTGGGGGGACTTCTTCCTCGCCCTCGGACTGGCCGCGCTCGACGGCCTCGTCGACCTCACCCGCGTGTAGCGGCCCTCCCGTACCCGCGCAGCACCCGGCGGGCCACCGAGGTGATGTGCAGCTCGTCGGGACCGTCGAGGAGCCGGGCCGCCCGCCCGCCCCGGAACAGGGCGGGCAGTGCGGTGTCGGGGCCGAGCCCGGCGGCCCCGTGGACCTGGATGGCGGAGTCCGTGACCTGCTGGAGCATCCGCGCGGCGGCGACCTTCGCCAGACCCACCTCGGTACGGGCGTCCCGTCCGGCCGCGATCAGCGCGACGGCCTCGTGCACCAGGGGGCGGGTGGTGCGCAGCGCGAGCAGCGCGTCGAAGACGTGCTGCTGGACCAGCTGGTGGCCGGCCAGCGGTCCCCGCGATCCGCCGCGCGTGGCGGCGCGTTCGCACATGAGGTCGAAGGCCCGCTGGGCCTGCCCGAGCCAGCGCAGGCAGCGCAGGGTGCGGCCGAGCGCCAGCCGCTCGCCCGCGATGTCCAGGGCGTCGCCGCCCGCCCCGAGGAGGTGGTCGGCGGGTACGGGCACCCGGTCGAGCTCGATCTCGAACTGGCCCGCCGCCCCGAGGACGGGGAGTTCGCGCACGACCCGGAACCCGGGGGAGGCGGTCGGGACCAGCAGGAGGGACAGGCCCTCCCGGTCGCCCGGCGCCCCGCCCGTGCGGGCCAGCACGGTGACGAGATCGGCCCCCGCCGCGCCGGAGGTGAACCACTTGCGCCCGCTGACCCACCAGCCGCCGCCCGGCCGGGCCTCGGCCCGCGTACCGGTGAGGAACGGGTCGGTGCCCGGCACGTCCGGCTCGGTCATCGCGTAACAGGCCCGCAGGTCGCCCGCGACCAACGGCTCCAGGTACTCCGCGCGCACCCGGTCGCCGCCGTGGCGGTCGAGCATGGTGACGTCGAGCAGCGGGGCGGAGCCCAGTGCGGCGGGACCGTGGTCGCTGGCCCCCTCGGCCTCGGCGAGCGCCGCGTACGCGGGGAAGCCCAGCCCGCCGCCGCCCAGCCGTGAGGGCAGCGGCAGCGCCCACAGCCCGGCCGCCCGCGCCTCGGCCCGCAACCCCTTGAGGACGGCCGCGGCAGCCTCCCCGCCCGCGTCCAGCACCGGCTCGGACGGGATCACCCGCGTACGGACGAACCTGCCGACCCGTTCCCTCAACTCGGCGTCACCTACGCCCTGTTGAGCCGAGACCCCGTGCACCGTGGCTGAATCCGTCACCGCGTTCCTCCTCATTCCCGGGAACCCACGGGAACTGCTGTCCGACTCCCTGTCCGAGGAACTGGTCGGGTGCGCACCCCCGCGAGTTCCCGCGTTCCGTTCGACCTGGGCGACGGCCACCGCCGCGCCGGGAGAGGAGAGGCATGGCGTCCCCCGCAACCACGCAGACGGTCCGGCCGCTCGACACGATGGCCTTCACCGCGTCGGGGCCCCCGCAGATCGCCGACCTCGTCACCGAGCACCTGCGGCTGCTCGGAGCGAGCCCGGAGGGCCCGTCCGCCGGCGGCCCGTCCGGCGGCATCACCCTCTCCGGGGGCGGCTTCGGGCCCGCCCGGGCCACCGCCGCCTGGGCGGACCCCGGCAGCGGACTCGTCGACGAGGCGACCGTGCAGGCCGCCACCGGCATGATGGCCGTCCACGGCCGCCGCGACGGCGCCCCGCGCGGCCTGGCCGCCGACTACGCGGCGACGGCCACCGCCGTCCTCACCGTCCAGGGCCTCCTCGCCGGCCTCGTCGGGCAGGCCCGGGGCGCCGAGCCCGCCCACGTCACCACCCGCGCCGACCGGGCCGGGCTGCTCGCCGTGTCCCAGTACCTCGCCGCGGCCGGGGCCGACGAGGGCGAGGCCGCCGAACTCGCCCCGGGCGGACCGCCCTTCACCTCCGCCGAGGGGGTGCTCTTCGAGCTGGAGACCCTCGATCCCGGTGCCTGGGCCGCGTTCTGGCGGGCCCTGGGAGCCCCCGCCGACGCGCTGCGCGCCGGATGGCGGCCCTTCCAGTTCCGCTACGCCACCGCCTGCGCCCCCTTCCCCCAGGCCCTCCACGCCGTGACCCGCTCCCATCCCCTCCCGCGGATCCGGCAGGCCGCGGCGGCCTCCGGCGCGGAGGTGTGCGTCCTGCGCACCCTGGCCGAACGCGCCCTGGAGACCGACGGCGCCGCGCCCTGGTCGCTGCACCCGCTGCACCCGCTGCCCGGCGCCCCCGCCCCCTCGGCCCCGCGCGCCCCGGCCGCCCCCGACGCCCGGCTGCCGCTGGCCGGCCTGACGGTCCTGGAGGCGGGCCGCCGCATCCAGGCTCCGCTCGCGGCGCACCTGCTGGGCCTGCTGGGAGCCGAGGTCGTCAGGATCGAGCCGCCGGGCGGCGACCCGCTGCGCGGCATGCCGCCCGCCTGCTCCGGGATCTCGGCGCGCTGGCTCGCCCTCAACCGGGGCAAGAAGGCGGTCGAGATCGACATCAAGGACGCGGCCGACCGCGGACGGCTCCGGGAGATGGCCGCACAGGCGGACGTCTTCCTGCACAACTGGGCGCCGGGCAAGGCCGCCGAACTCGGCCTGGACGCCGAGGACCTCGCCCGCGTCAACCCCGCCCTCGTCCACGCCTACACCAGCGGCTGGGCCGACCGGCTCCCCGACGCCCCCATGGGAACCGACTTCATGGTGCAGGCCCGCACCGGAGTCGGCGAGGCGGTGCGCCCCCACGGCGAGCCCCCGGCCCCCTCCCTGATGACCCTGCTCGACGTGCTCGGCGGCCTGCACGGCGCCGAGGCCGTGCTCGCGGGACTGCTGCTGCGCGAACGCACCGGCCACGGCGTCCGGGTGGACTCCTCGCTCCTCGGCGCCGCCGACACCCTGACCGGCCCCGCCCTGCGCAGGGCGGCGGCCGGGGAGGACCCCCGCCGGCCCGCCGGCTTCCGGCGGCCGCTGCCGACGGCCGACGGCTGGATCGCCCCCGCCGACGCGAGCGCGGGGGCCGCGGCCGCGCACGACCTGCGCGACCTCTGCACGGCCGACGCCCTGGCCCGGCTGAGCGCCCACGGCCTCACCGCCACCGCCGTCACCACCGACCTCGCCGACCTGCACCACGACGCGCGCTTCACCGGCTCGATCAGCCGTGACGCCCACGGCGCCCCCGCCGTCCCCGAACCCTGGAGCTTCGCATGACCGTCGACCTGCACGACCTGCTGCCCGCCGAACTCCGCCGCTCCTGGGTGGTCGACGGCACCTGTCCCGACCTCGACCTCTACAGCCTCTTCCGGGCCCGCCAGATCGCGAACCTGCACCACACGGCCGTCGTCGACGCCAAGGGCACGCTCTGCTACACCGCACTCGACCGCAAGGTGCGATGTCTGGCCACCGGCCTCAGAAACCTCGGCATACGCGAGGGCGACGTGGTCGGCGTACAGCTCCCCGACACCAGGAACGCCGTCATCGCCGACCTGGCCCTCGCCGCCCTCGGCGCCGTCGCCCTGCCCTTCCCCGTCGGCCGCGGCATCCTGGAGGCGGAGTGCCTGCTGCGCCGGGCCGAAGCCGTCGCCGTCATCGCCGCGACCGAGCACCGGGGCTTCCACCACGCGGCCGACCTGCACGCCCTCTCCCGGGCCCTGCCCGCCCTCCGGCACGTCGTCGCGGTCGGCCCCGGCGGCGCACCCGCGGGGACGACGGCGTGGTCGGACCTGCTGCGCTGCGATCCCGCCGGCTTCGTCCCGGCCCGCCCGGACCCGGACGGCGCCGCCCGGATCCTGGTCTCCTCGGGCTCGGAGGCCGAGCCGAAGATGATCGCCTACTCGCACAACGCGCTGGCCGGGGGACGGGGGAACTTCCTCGCCTCCCTGATCCCCGACGCGACCCCGCCGCGCTGCCTGTTCCTCGTGCCGCTGGCCTCGGCCTTCGGCTCCAACGGGACCGCCGTCACCCTCGCCCGGCACGGCGGGACGCTGGTCCTCCTCGACCACTTCTCGCCGGACGCCGCCCTCGCGGCGGTCCGCGAGCACCGGCCGACCCACGTCCTCGGCGTGCCCACCATGGTCCGCATGATGATCGAGCGCCTCGACGCCACGGGCGAGCGGCTGCCCGCCCCCACCGCGCTGGTCCTCGGGGGCGCTCCCCTCGACGAGACCACCGCCGCCGCGGCGGCGGAGGCGTTCGGCTGCCCGGTGGTCAACCTCTACGGCTCCGCCGACGGGGTCAACTGCCACACGGGACTGGCCCACACAGTCCCCCCGACCGACGCGGCGGGCGTCGTGGCGGGCCACCCCGACCCCCGGGTCGCCGAGATCCGCATCGCCGACCCCGAGACCCACGCCCCGCTCCCCGACGGCGAGATCGGGGAGATCATCTCCCGGGGCCCGATGACGCCGCTGTGCTACGTCGGAGCCCCAGACCTGGACGCCCGCTACCGCACCCCCGACGGCTGGGTGCGCACCGGCGACCTCGGCTACCTCGACACCGAACGCGTCCTGCACGTGGTGGGCCGGCTGAAGGACATCGTGATCCGCGGCGGCGCCAACATCAGCCCGGCCGAGGTGGAACGTGAACTCAGCTCGCACCCGCAGGTCCGCGACGTGGTGTGCGTGGGCGTCCCCGATCCGCTGATGGGGGAGCGCCTGGCGGCCTGTGTGGTGCCGAGGGGTCCCCAGGCCCCGGGCCTCGACTCGCTCGGAGCCCACCTCTCCGAGCGGGGCCTGGAGCGGCGCAAGCACCCCGAGCGGCTCCTGCTGCTGGAGGCGGTGCCCCTGACGGCCGCGGGCAAGCCGGACCGGGCCGCCCTGCGGGAGCGCGCGGCGCAGGTGCTGCCGGCGGCCCGGTACGAGCTGCCCCGGACGGAGTCCCTCGCCCAGGCGGGATGACCGCGACCGGACGGCCGAAAGGGCCCGGCAGCGCGAGGCTGCCGGGCCCTTTCGGCGGGCGTCCGGATCAGGAGGCGCCCATGGCCTTCTTCAGCTCCGCCGCCGCGTTGCGGTAGACGGGCAGCAGGTCGAGGTCCTCGCCCGGATAGTTGACGATCTTGATCTGCCGGGCGCCCGAGTCGGGCAGCACCGTCCCGGTCGACATGTGGGCGTTGTCCAGCACGAGGGCCGGCTTCTTCGCGGACAGTTCGGCCAGCTGCGCGGGCGTGACGGCCTCGGGCCCGTAGCTGCCGACCGTGGTGGTGCCCGCGAGCTTCCCGGCCCAGGCGGTGAACACCTGGGTGACGGCGGAGGGGCTCTTGCCGCCCGGCCAGGCGGCCTGGACCTCCTTGTTCAGCTTCGCGTACTCGGTGTCGAAGCCGCTCTTCCACTGTGCGGCCGCGTCCTTCGTGCCGAACAGGGCGCCCAGCTTCTCCACCTCGGCCCTGACCTTGTCGGGGTCGTTGTCGAGGTTCACCTCGACCAGCTTCGCCTTGGAACCGGCGGCCTCCTTGATCTTCGCGGCGTACGGCTCGAAGGGCGCGTACAGCACGAAGTCGGCCTTGGCGACGGCGGCGAGGTCGGAGGGCTTGGGATCGTAGTCCGGGGCGTGGTGGACGGACTGCGGGACGATCACCTTGACGTCCTCGGCCCCGGCGGCCTTCGCGAACGCGCCCTCCCAGGTGGTGGTCACGACCACGACGGGCCTGCCCTTCGCGGCGGCCGGGGAGCCGGCCCGGGCGGGGGCGGCGTCGGCGGGCTCGGGGTCGGTGCTGTTTCCGCAGCCGGCGACGAGGGCGAGTGCCGCGCTCAGTGCGACGAGGGAAGCGGTGCGGACGCGGGTGCGCGCCATGAGCTGATTCTCCGTTCGGGGATGAAGTGCACCACGAGGACGAGCGCCCCCGCGGTCAGGACGAGTACGGGGCCGGGGGGCCAGTCCAGCCAGAGGGCCAGCAGGAACCCGGTCGCGTTGACGGTGATGCCGATGCCGACCGCCCAGAGGGTGATGGACCTCAGCGAGCTGCCGAGGCGCCGCGCGGCGAGTGCGGGCAGCAGGGTCAGGGCGTCGACGAGCAGGGCGCCGGTGAGCTTGATGGCCCCGGCGACGGCGATCGCGACGAGCACCAGGAGGGCGGCGGTCAGGGCCCGTACCGGGACACCGGAGCACTGGGCGAGCTCGCGGTCGTGCAGGAGCAGCCCGACGTCGCGCCGCCGCCACCAGAACAGGCCCGGCACGACGGCGGCCAGCGCCCCGAGCACGAGCAGGTCGGGCGTGCCGACGGAGAGGATGGACCCCCACAGCAGGGCGAAGGCGCCCGACGCGTTCACCCCCGACACGGCGAGCAGCAGCAGCGCGGCGGCGATGGCGAGGCTCATCAGCAGGCCCATGGCCCCGGACAGCCCGTCCGGGGTGCGGGCGAGCGGGGCGACCCCCGCTCCGGCCAGCGCGCAGGCGACGAGCGCGCACAGCATCGGGTCCAGTCCGGTCAGCAGCCCGAAGGCGATGCCGAGGAGGGCCACGTGCATCATCGCGAACCGGACGGGCATGATGTCGAGCCCGACGATGACCACCCCGATGACGGGCAGCCCGACCGCCGCCAGGAGCAGGGCGAGCCCCGCCCGCTGGACGGACGCCAGCTGGAGCAGGGCGCCGAGGTCGGCGGTGGCGAGGGTCGCGGAGGTCACCGGACCTCCCGCAGCCGGCCCGCGGCCATCTCCAGGACGCGGTCGCAGCGGTCGGCCAGCGCCCGGTCGTGGGTGACCACGACCAGGGTGACGGGAAGGGAGGTCAGCACGTCCGCCGCCTCCGCCTGACCGTCGAAGTCGAGGGCGGCGGTGGGCTCGTCCGCCAGCAGCACCTGGGCGCCCGCGGCGACGCAGCCGATGGCGCGGGCCAGGTACATCCGCTGCAACTGGCCGCCGGACAGGGTGTGCAGGGGCCGCTCGACCACGGCCCCGACACCCAGCCGGCCGGCGGCCTCGTGCGCCGGCCCCGGCGCCGTACTGCTGGCGAGGAGCTCGCGCCCGAGCAGGGGGAAGCGGCCGGCGGCCGGCTTCTGGGGGATCCAGGCGCAGGCGCGGCGCCGCCAGGCCCACTCGGCGGCGGACCCGGTCTCCCGCCCGCCGACCGAGATGGAGCCGGTGGTCTGGCGGTGCAGCCCGAGCACGGCGCGCAGCAGGGTGGTCTTGCCCGAGCCGTTGGTTCCGGTCAGTGCCACGCGCTCACCGGCGGCGATCTCCAGGTCCACCTCCGAGACCGCCTCCACCCGGCCGTGCCGGCAGGCCACCGCCCTCATGCGCACGTCCAGCCCGCCCATCCGCGCCCTCCCGTCGTTCCGCGCCGCGTGGAACGACGGGTCCTCGCCGCCCACGTACCGGTAGTCGGGCGGCCGGGCGCGGGAGTTCCCGCGAACCGGAGGTCTTTCGGGGCGGGCCGCCGGGGCCCGTACCGGGGACGGTGCCTATCGGCGCAGGGCCGCCGCCCCCGCGTACAGGGCGCTGTCGCCCAGCTGCTCCTCGATGCGGATGAGCTGGTTGTACTTGGCGGTGCGGTCGGAGCGGGACAGGGATCCGGTCTTGATCTGCCCGCAGCCCGTGGCCACCGCCAGGTCGGCGATCGTGGTGTCCTCCGTCTCCCCGGAGCGGTGCGACATGACCACGGTGTAGCCCGCCCGGTGGGCGGTGGCGACGGTGGCCAGGGCCTCCGTCAGGGTGCCGATCTGGTTGACCTTCACCAGGACCGAGTTGGCGACCCCGGACCCGATGCCCTCGCGCAGGATGGCCTCGTTCGTGCAGAACACGTCGTCGCCGGTGAGCTGGCAGCGCGCACCGACCCGTGCGGTCAGGTCCCGCCACCCCTCCAGGTCGTCCTCGGCCATGGGGTCCTCGATCGACACGACGGGGTAGGAGTCGATCAGCTTGACCAGGTGGTCGGCGTGTTCGGCGGGGGTGCGGCGCACTCCCTCCCCGGCGTAGTCGTAGACGCCGTCGCGGAAGAACTCGGACGACGCCGGGTCCATGACCAGGCCGATGTCGGTGCCCGGCCGGTAGCCGGTGCGTTCGACGGCGGCCACCACGAAGTCGAGGGCCTCCTCGGCGGTGCGCAGGGAGGGCGCGAAGCCGCCCTCGTCGCCCACGCCCGTGGAGTGCCCGGCGGCGAGGAGGTCGCGGCGCAGGGTGTGGAAGACCTCCGAACCCATCCGCACGGCCTCGGCGAAGGACTCCGCGCCGATCGGGGCGATCATGAACTCCTGGAAGTCCAGGGGATTGTCGGCGTGCGCGCCCCCGTTGACGATGTTCATCATCGGCACGGGCAGCAGCCGCGCGCCGGAGCCGCCGAGGTAGCGGTAGAGCGGCAGGCGGTGGGCGGCGGCCGCGGCCTTGGCGGCGGCCAGGGAGACGCCGAGGATCGCGTTGGCACCGAGCCGGGACTTGGCGGGGGTGCCGTCCGTGGCGATGAGGGCCGCGTCGAGGCCGGCCTGGTCCTCGGCCTCGCGGCCGGTGACGGCGGCGGCCAGTTCGGTGTTGACGTGGCCGACCGCCCGGTCGACGCCCTTGCCGTGCCAGCGGGCCGGGTCGCCGTCGCGGAGTTCGACGGCCTCGCGGGTGCCGGTCGAGGCGCCGGAGGGGACCGCGGCCCGGCCGACGGATCCGTCGGAGAGCTCCACGTCCACCTCCACGGTGGGGTTGCCCCGGCTGTCGAGGATGCGGCGGCCGGTGACGGCGGTGATGGCGGTCATGGAAGTCCTTCCCGTTGCGCGTGCGTGCCGGGTTCTGGCTCGGGCTGCGGCGACGGTGGCGCTGGCGGCCGACCCGGCAGGACAAGACTCTACAGCAATGCTGTGCAGTTCTGCTGTTCAGTTGTGCTGCGCAGTCATGCTGTACAGTCGTGCTGCGCAGTTCTGCTGCGTTAAGGTTCGGTATGCCCATTCCGGAATCCGCCGCGGTCGCGGCCGAACTGCGCACCGCGATGGGGAAGCTCACGCGGCGCGTGAAGCTCGAGGACCAGATGCCGCTCGGCCAGGCCTCCGTGCTCGGCGCGCTGGACCGCAGCGGCGCGATGACGACCAGCGAACTGGCGGCCGACCAGCGCGTGCGCCCGCAGTCCATGGCCCGGGCCGTCGGACTCCTCATGGAACAGGGCCTGCTCACCCGCCGGGCCCACCCGACCGACGGCCGCAAGAGCCTGGTCGAACTCTCCTCCGCGGGCCACGCCCTGCTGGAGGAGGAGCGCGGTCGCCGGGCCGACTGGCTCGCGCGAGCGATCGAAGCGGAACTGACGGGGGAGGAGCGGGAACTGCTGGCCCGCGGCATCGGCCTGGTGGAGCGGCTCGCGGCGCACTAGGGCCGAACGGGGGAACCCGGGCTGGCTGATCCCGGGACGGGGGCCGTCACAAGGTCTTCATGTCCCGTGCATGGTTCCGGCGGACCCGGGCCGCTCATGATCGGCGGACACGCACGGTCCCCCGTACACGAGGAGCACCCCGCCATGCCCAGCCGCCGTACGTTCCTGGCCGGTTCGACCGCCGCCCTCGGGCTCGCCGCCGCCGTACCCGTGGCCCGGGCCGCTCCCGCCGTGACCGCGGCCGGCTCCGGCAGCCGGCCGCCGAACCTCGTCGTCGTCCTCGCCGACGACCTCGGCTACGGCGAGCTCGGCGCGTACGGGCAGAAGCTGATCGCCACGCCCCGCCTGGACCGGCTCGCGGCCGAGGGGCTCCGGTTCACCGACGCCTATTCCACCGCCGCCGTCTGCGCGCCCTCGCGCGCCTCCTTCCTCACCGGGCTGCACACCGGCCACGCCACTGTCCGGGCCAACCCCTCCTCCGGCGGACAGGGCTCCCTCACCGCCGCCGACACCACCTTCGCCCAGGTGCTCAGGGCCCGCGGCTACCGGACCGCCGTGATCGGCAAATGGGGCTTCGGGCCGGAGGCCGCCGGACAGGAAAGCCACCCGGCCGCCCGCGGCTTCGAGGAGTTCCGCGGGTACATCGACCACGGCCACGCCCACCAGTACTACCCCGAATACCTCTGGCACAACGACGCCAAGGAGCCCGTCCCCGCCAACGCCGGCGGTGCGAAGGCGGTGTACGCCCCGGACCTGCTGGAGCGGAGCGCGCTGGAGTTCATCACGGACAACGCCGGGCAGCCCTTCCTGCTCCTGCTCACCCCGAACGTCCCGCACGCCCCCAGCGACGTCCCCGACACCAGCGCCTACGCCGACCGCCCCTGGACCGCCGCCAACAAGGGGCACGCCGCCCAGGTGAGCCGGTTCGACGCCCTGGTCGGCAAGGTCGTCGACCGGCTGCGCGCCCTCGGCCTGGAGCAGGACACCGTCCTCCTCGTCACCAGCGACAACGGCCCCCACGAGGAGGGCGGGGTCAACCCCGACCTGTTCGACGCCAACGGGCCGCTGCGCGGCTACAAGCGCAACCTCTACGAGGGCGGCGTACGCGTCCCCCTCATCGCCTGGGGCCCCGGCCGGGTCCGGCAGGGCACCAGCGACCGCCCCACCCCCCTGACCGACGTCCTGCCCACCCTCGCCGAGCTCGGCGGCGCCCCCGCCCCCGCCGACGTGGACGGGCTGTCCGCCGCGCCCCTCCTCGCCGGCAGCCCCGACGCGGCCCGCCACGGCCACCTGTACTGGTTCCGCGACGAACTGGGCGTCACCAGCCGGGCCAACGCCCAGGACGCCAAGCGCGCCACCTGGCTCGCCGAGGCGCTCCGCCGCGACCACTGGAAGGCCGTGCGCTTCGCACCCGAACGCGACCGCAACCTCCCGGACACGAGGTGGCAGGTGGAGCTGTACGACCTGGCCGCCGACCCCGGCGAGACCCGCGACCTCGCCGCCGCGCACCCGGCCCGTGCCGCGGAGCTGGTGGCGCTGATGCGCGCCTCCTGGAAGGACACGTACCCGCGCACCCCGTTCGGCACCCGCCTGACCCTGCCCGCCCTGGCCGTCCCGGGCGAGGCGTTCACCGTGACCGCCACCCTCGACAACGGCTCCGCGCGGCCCTGGACCGCCGCCGCGCTCACCCTGCGCGCGCCCGCCGGATGGACGGTGGCGCCCGCGTCCCCCACCGGCGCCGAGCAGCTCGCCGCGGGCGGCCGGCTCGCCACGTCCTGGCGGGTCACCGCGCCGGCGACCGCCGCCCCCCGGGCCGCCTGGACGCTCACCGCGGAGGGCAGCGCCGTCGCCCCGGGCGGCCCGGTCCGGTACGAGGCGACGGGCAGCACGGCGACCCCGCCGCCGGCCCCGACGGCCGACTCCTACCTCTCCGACCTCACCTGGATCAGCGCCGCGAACGGCTGGGGACCGGTGGAACGCGACGCCTCGAACGGCAAGAACGCCGCCGGCGACGGCCCCCCGATCTCCTTCGGCGGCACCGCGTACCCCAAGGGCCTCGGGGTCCACGCGCCCAGCGACATCGCCTACCACCTCGGCGGGGCCGCCGTACGGTTCACCTCGCTCGTCGGCATCGACGACTTCTCCGCGAAGCAGAGCACGGCCGGCGCCACCCGGGCCAAGGTCTACGGCGACGGCCGCCTGCTGCTGACCACCCCGGTCCTCACGGCGGCGGGCGGTCCCGCCGCGGTCGACCTCGACGTGCGCGGCGTACGGGTCCTGCGGCTGGTGGTCGAGGACGCCAACGACCGGACCTCCTTCGACCACACCTCCTGGGCGCTGGCCCGCGTCACCGTCTCCTGAACCGGCGTTCCGGGTGGCCTACGCGGGACCGGCGGCCACCCGGAACCCGATGTTCCCGGTCGAGCTGTCCGGCGTGTTCGAGCTGCGGGCGGCCACCCGGTAGCGGTTGCAGTAGGAGTCGTGGCAGAGGTACGAGCCCCCGCGCATCGCCCGCGCGCCCTCCTCGCCCGGGGTGAACCGGTCGGCGCACCACTCCCAGACGTTGCCGACCGCGTTGTAGAGGCCGAAGCCGTTGGGCCGGAAGGACTTCGCGGGAGCGGTGGACACGTGGCCGTCGGCGCCGGTGTTGAGCACCGGGAACTCGCCCTGCCAGATGTTGCACATGTGCCGGCCGCCGGGCGTCAGCTCGTCCCCCCACGGGTAGCGCCGCTGCTCCAGCCCGCCGCGCGCGGCGTACTCCCATTCGGCCTCGGTGGGCAGGCGGGTGCCGGACCAGGCACAGTAGGCCTGCGCGTCGTTCCAGGAGACGTGGACGACGGGGTGGTTCTGCCGGTCGGTCACGTGGGAGCCGGGCCCTTCGGGACTGCGCCAGGACGCCCCCTCCACGGCCCGCCACCACGGAACGCCCGGCACCGGGCGGGAAGCGGCGGCGACCTCGCCGGTGAGGAAGGCGCCGAACGTGAAGGAGAACCCGAAGCGCTCGGCCTCGGTGACGTGCCCGGTGGCCTTGACGAAGGTGGCGAACCCGGCGTTGGTCACCGTCGTGGCGGCGATCCGGAACGGCTCCACGGCCACCTCCCGGACCGGGCCCTCCGCGTCGGCGGGGAAGCCGTCGGGGTCCTCGGTGCCCATGAGGAACCGCCCGCCGGGCAGGGCGAGCAGCTGCCGGGCCACCCGGGACGGCGGGGCCGCGGGGGGCGGTGGCGCGAGGGTGAGCACCGGGGCGTGGTCGTGGCCGGGGGTGCAGCAGGCGGGCATGTCGGCTCCGTGGGGACGATGGGCGGCCGGGCACCCCTGGTGGCGGGGTGCCCGGCCGGCGGTGCGGGGCGGGCTGTCCGGATCAGGAGGTGCGGTCGGCGTGGAGCTGCGCGGCCAGCGCGGGGATGCCGAGGGCCTGCTCCTGGGCCGGGGTGGCCTGGTACAGCTTGTTGACCAGCTGGTGCGGGTCGCCTGCCAGGTCGTAGTACTCGCGGAACGTGACCTGGCCGGTGCCCGACACCGTGCCGTTCGCGTCGGTCGTCAGGTCGTAGTACTCCGTGTACTGCTTGTCCTTGGCCACGTACGAGGACCAGGTCGGGACCCCTCCCGCGCCGTTGCCCTGCTTCCACCACTCGACGAGCAGGTGGTCGCGGCTGTGGGAGGAGAGCAGGGAGCGTCCGTCCTGGGGCGCGGCCGGGGTGATGCCCGCCGCGTCGAGGAGGGTCGGGGCGATGTCGATGTTGGCGACGATCCGGTCGTCCTGGGTCCCCGCCCCCAGGCCCCCGGCCGGCCAGGAGAGGTAGAAGGGCACCTCGTGCGCCGGGCGGTAGGGCACCGACTTGGCGGTCCAGCCGTGGTCGCCCCAGCTGAACCCGTTGTCGCCGATGTAGACGACGAGCGTGTTGTCGAGCTGGCCGAGCGCCTGGAGCTTGTCCTTGAAGGCCTGCACCGCGTCGTCGACGGAGAGCAGGGTGCGCAGCTGCTCGGCGCGGATGGCCCGGCCGTCGGCGAGGGTGCCCGTGGCGTTCTTGACGTACGCCGGCTTGTCGCTGCGGTCCGCCTCGGGGACCGAGGGGCGGCCGTTCCAGGCGGGGACGGCGGTGCCCGCGTACTTCGCCTCGGGGGTGCGCGGGCCGTGGGAGGCGTACGGGGTGACGTAGGCGAACCAGGGCCGGGTGTCGGTGGCGGCCTTGTCGAGGAAGGCCAGGGTGCGGTTCTTGATGACGGTGGTGGTGTAGCCGTTGATGGCCTGGACGGTTCCGTTGACGTTCCACTGCGCGTCCACGTACCCGGGCTGGAGGAGGGCGAACTCCTCGAAGTGCGGCGGACTGTCCGCCAGCGCCCAGGAGTTGAGGTACTTGCCGAACAGGCCGGTGCGGTAGCCCGCCTGCTTGAGGTACTTCTGCACGGTCGTGCCCTGGTCGAGCGCGTGCGAGGCCTTGTTGTTGCGCACGCCGTGGTGGTGGGCGTGCCGGCCGGAGAAGACGCTGGAGCGTGAAGGGGCGCACAGCGGGGTGGTGACGTGTCCGTTGGTGAACTTCACGCCCTGGCCGGCGAGCCAGGCCACCGTCTTGGGGAGGGCCCACTCGGTGTGCTTGGGCTGGTCGTCGGTGACGATCAGCAGGATGTTCGGACGGCCTGCGGCGGCGGCCGGGCCGGCCGCGGCGACCTGCGCGGCGACGGGCAGGGCCGTGGTGGCCGCCACGGCGGCGGCACCGCCGAGGAAGCCCCGGCGGCTCACCGGGTGTCGTCTGTTCTCGCTCATGGTGTCTGTTCCTCCTGGGTGCTTCGGCGCATGGGCGCACGGCGGCGGGGCCGCGGTGCGCGAGGGGGAGGGACGGGAGCCGGGCGGGGGCGCCGGGTGGGGATCCCGTGAGGGCGAGGGGGCGCGCTCAGCGCGCCGACGCGGCCGGACACAGGGAGCTGGACACGAGCCCCTGGTCCACGTGGCGGCGCGAGGTGAGGATTCCTGCTGCCATGGCCACGACAGTAGGGGCAGCGGAACGCCGGTTCCATGTACGGCGGATGAAATGGCGGACGGCCCCGGCGCCTCGGGGGGCGCGCGGGGCCGTCCGGCGGCGGTCGGTGCCGGTCGGTGCCGGTCAGTGCCCGGACAGGCGGACCACTCCGGTTCCGCTGTCCGGTACGTGGCCCGCCCAGTCCACGATGCGTACGGCCGCACCGGCGGCCTCGGTGCCCCGGCACTGGGCGTGGTGGCGCAGGGCGATGCCGTCCAGGTCGAGGTGGGCCGCGAAGGCGGGACGGGCCGCCAGGCGCCGCGCGTACGACCACAGGTGCGGGTGGCCGGTCAGGCGGTACACCGCGGCCGCGTCCAGGTGCCAGCGGTGCACCGTGTCCAGCTGCACCAGCGTGGTCCACAACTGCACGTCGGCGGCGGTCAGTTCGCCGCCCAGCAGGTACTCGGAGACGGTGAGCCGCCGCTCCAGCGCGCCCAGCGCGCGCAGCAGGGTGGTGAGTGCCCTCGCGCGCAGCTCCGGGTCGGTGCCGGACTGGCCGGCGCGCTGCGCCGCCGCGTTGATGCCCTGTTCGCAGAGCCGGCCGACGGCCTCGATCCGCTCGTCGGCGCCCGCCGGGTACAGCCGGGGGCCGTCGGCGTCGAACCGCCTGCCCATGTCCTGGAGGATGTCCGGGGCGTGGGTGCTGACGATCCGTCCGGTCCAGCGGTCGCTGAGCACCGGCGCCACGGCCGGTCCGGGGTACCGGTGCGCGCTGGCCTGGTACAGGGGGCGCAGGGCCAGGTGCCCGCCGTCGGGTGCGTCGGGCACCGCGGGCAGCAGGGTCATCGGGAGGGCGTCCTCCAGGCCGAGCAGACCGTGCGTGACCGCGATCCGCAGACAGGACGGGCCGGACGGCGAGAGGTGGAGCCGGTAGCGGTGGGGGACGGCGGGGTAGCCGCTGTGCGCGTCACGGCCGATCCTGCTGCGGAAGGACGGGGCGGCTGTCGGGCGGGTGGTGGCCATGCTTCTCCCTGGGAGTGCTCGGGCACGGGGCATGCGACGACGGCGGCCGGCGTGGGAAATCGGCGCGGCCGGGACCCGGAGGGCGAGTGCGCGCAGGTCAGCGGCGGGCGCGCGAGGGGCCGCCGCGGTGCGGGGTACTGGCCGCACTGCACACGCGCAGGAGGTCGATGTGGCGGCGGGAGGTCAGCAGCGGCAGGACGGCGTCGCGGACGCCGTCGGTACCGCGGTCCAGCGCAGAACAACCCATGATTCCCTACCGGTTCACCAGGATTCGCCGTTCTGGAGTGTCGGCGCGCGTCCGGGCGGTGTCAAGACCGCCGTCCCGGCCGGGTGGCTGCGCGCCGTCGTCCGCCACGCACGGCGGCACCGGCCCCGCGGAGGACGAAGCCTCGGTGGAACCGGTGCCGCTGACGGTGGCGTGCCGGGCGTGCCCGGGGCCCTACTTGGCGCCGAGGCCGGCGTCGGAGACCTCGGGCTTGCCGGCGGCCTTGAGGACCTTGTTCAGGAGCGTCAGGTCGTAGATGCCGGCCAGTTCGGGCTGCTCGATGAGCTTGGCCTTGACCGCCCAGTCGGACTGCTTCTTCAGCGTGCTCGCCAGCGGGTCGTCGGTGACCGCGATGCTCGGCCACGCCGGGTCGATGACCTTGGGCTCCAGCTCCTTGCCGGTGTCCGCCTTGAGCTTGGCGTTGGCGGAGGCCTTGGCCTTGTCCTGGTTGGCGTGGATCCACTCGTTGGTCTTCACGGTGCCGCGCAGCACGGCCTCGACGACGTCCGCGTGCTCCTTGAGGAACTTCTGGGACACGATGATGTTCGTGATCACGAACTTGTTCTCGGGCCACAGGCTGCCCTCGTCGAGGAGGACGGAGCCGCCGTCGGAGACGAGCTTGGAGGCGGTGGGCTCGGGTACCCAGGCGCCGTCGATCGAGCCCTGCTTGAAGGCGTCGGGGGTGACCTTGTTGTCGGTGCGGACGACGGAGACGTCGCCCTTGCCGGACTCGGGGTCGACCGACCAGCCCTTCTCGGAGATCCAGTTGAGGAACGCGACGTCCTGGGTGTTCCCCTTCTGCGGGGTGGCGATCTTCTTGCCCTTGAGGTCGTCGAGGGTCTTGATCTTGTCCGGGTTCACCACCAGCTTGACGCCGCCGGAGGCGGAGCCGGAGATGATCCGCAGGTTGGAGCCCTTGGACTTGACGTAGCCGTTGATGGACGGCGAGGGGCCGATGAAGCCGATGTCGAGGGAGCCGCCGTTGAGGGCCTCGATCTCGGACGGGCCGGCGTTGAAGGACTGCGGCTTGACCTTGGTGCCGTTCAGTTCCTTCTCGATCAGGCCCTCCTGGAGGCCGACCAGGGCGGTGGCGTGGGTCAGGTTCGGGAAGTACCCGATGCGGACCTCGGAGGCGGAGAGCTTCTTCGCGCCGTCGGCGGCGGCCGGCTGGGCGTCCTTGTCGGCGGTCTTCTCGGCCTCGGAGCCGTAGCCGCAAGCGGTGAGCAGCAGCGGGAGCGCGGCGGTGAGGGCGACGGCGCGCAGGGCGGTGAGCGATCTTGCGGCAGACACGGAGGTGTCCTTTCACGGGATGGTTTCAGAAGGACGAGACGGGCGTCTCGAAAAGCCACCGGTACACACGGCACCCGCGCGCGGCGGTCGGTGGCCGGATCACGGTCGCAGGCTGGGGAACGGCGGGTCGTCGGGCGGCCCCGGGGAACGGGGTACGGCCGGCGCGGAGAGCGGGCGGCGCGGCGCCGGGGCCGCGTTCCGCCGGTCGGTCGGGCCTGGCGGTCTCAGACCTGATCAGACCTGGTCAGGGCTGTCAGACGGACTGACAGATGGCGCTGGACGTACGGACCAGATCGATGTGCCGACGGGAGATCAGGGACGGCATCCGGTGTACGTGGTGCAGTGCTCGCACGGTCGCCCTCCCGGAATCCCTAGTTTTCCCACCTGGTTGGTAGGCATCTTGGCAGAACGGGGGACCCGCCCCAAGGGGGTGACCAGATCGTGGACGCTACTGTCTCGTGATCCGAGAAAGCGCAGGTCAGATGCTCAGGGGTTGGTCCAGGCGCCCGGGGATTCGGCCAGCGCCGACACCGAGGCGGGCAGGTCCGACGAGGCGACGTCGGCCAGCGAGACGCCGTCGAGGATCTCGCGCACGTTGGCCCGCAGGGCGATCCACAGGGGGAGCAGCGACTCGGCGGGCCCGGTGTAGGAGAGGTCGGGCGGGCGGACCCCGCGCACCGAGACGAGCGGTCCGTCCACGACGCGGATGACGTCCGCGATGCTGATGGACCGGGCCGGCCTGGCCAGCCGGTAGCCGCCGTTGCCGCCGCGCTGGCTGAGTACCAGGCCGCCCCGGCGCATGTCGTTCAGGATGCCCTCGAGGAACTTGTGCGGGATGTCCTGGGCGTCGGCGATGGCCTCGGCCTTCAGCGGCCCGTCGTCCTGCGACGCGGCAAGCTGCAGCGCGGCCCGTACCGCATAGTCCGCCCTGGCTGAGATCCGCATGCGGACATTATCCCGTACCGTCCCGGTGCGCGTCGCGCGCGGCCCCGCGTCAGCGGAAGGCCGCCGCGACGGCGCGGTGGGAGCCGTTGAGGTAGTGCTCGCCGATGGAGCGCAGGCGGTGCGCGACCGGCCGGTGGGCCGTCAGTACGCGGGCGTTGCGCCAGAACCGGTCCAGGCCCGGGGCGTCCGCGAACTCCAGCACCCTGGCGGTGATGTGCAGGGCGGCCTTCGAGGTCACGGTCTCGGCCGCGGCGACCAGGGCGGCGACGGCCGCGGGCTCCTCGGCGTCCAGCTGCTCGCCCGCGTCGAGGGCCTGGGCCATCACCTCCGTGGCCCGGTCGGCCACGGCCGTGGCGGTCTGGGCGGCCGTGGCGAGCTCCCCGTAGGCGAGGAAGAGGTCGGGGTCCTCGCCGGGCGGCCGGTGTGCGCGGCCTCCCCTGCTGAGGTCGCGGGCCTCGGTCAGGGCGCCCTCGGTGATGCCGAGGGCGACGTGGCAGAGGGCGAGCCGGAGCGCCGGCTCGGCGAGCGCGGTGAAGGGAGCGGTCGACTCCTCGTCGTGCGGCCGCCGGCCGAGCACCTGCGCGGGCGCGACGGCGACGCGGTCGAGGACGACCGTGCCCGCGCCGGCGACGCGCTGGCCGAGCCGGTCGGGGGCGGGCTCGACGGTCATGCCCCGCGCGCCGGGCGGGATCCGTACGACGAGGACGTCGCCCGTCACGGCGCACACGGCGTCCACCACGATCTGGTCGGCCGCGGCCGCCGCGGTGTCCACGGGGCGGCGTCCGCTGAGCACGTAGCCCGGGCTGCGCGGCCTCAGCGTGAGGTCCGGCCGGCCGGCCTCGTCGTCGGGCGAGGGGGCGTGCACCGCGCCGGTCCACAGCCACTGTTCGCGGGCCGACTCCTCCTCCAGGGCGGTGGCGCGGTGGTCGGCCGAGTAGAACCGGCCGCCCCACGCGTGGACGTAGTGGCGGGCGACCAGCTCGCCGAGCGAGCTGTCCGCCGCGGCGATCTCCCGTATGACGGCGCATCCGGTACGCCAGTCCGCCCCGCGGCCCGGCCGGGGCGGGGTGAGGGCGGCCAGGAGTCCCGCGTCGCGCAGCCGGGCCGTCTCGTCGGCCGGCGGCCTGCCCGCCCGTTCACGGGCCGGGGAGTCGGCGGCCAGGTCCTCCGCCACGTCGCGGGCGGTGCGCAGGAGGGCGCGGCGCCGCGCGGCCTCGGAGGCAGGGGCCGGGGTGCTCGGGTTCGCCGGCACGGGGGTCACCGACAGGCCCGCGCGCCGCGGCACGGCACGGGGGGCCTGCGGAGGTCGCTGCCAGGGGGGAGGGCGGTGGTCATGTCGGCTGCTCCGGGACGTCGTCGGTGGCGCCGGCCGGTTGCCCGGAGGCGCGCGAGGGGTGGAGGACGGGCGGCGCCCGGATCCCCACTTTTCCCATCGGATTGATAGGAATACTCGCCCCGAAGCGACCTTCCGGCAAGACGGCGACCGGATCGTGGACAGGCCGGTCTCGCGATGAAAGACGTCACAGGTCAGCGGCCTGTTCGCGGCGGTCGGGGGAGGCGGGCGCGGCGGGACCCCCCGTCAGGCGGCCCGTGGACCGGGGGAGTTCGTCCGGCGGCCCGCCCCGGGAAGGCGGATTCGTTTCACCGGAAGGCGTTGTGTGTACGGCCGATGAAATCGCCGCGGGCCGGGGCCCATTCCGATATCAGGGCCGTTGACAGCCCTTCTGCGGGCTGCCTAGCTTACGCCGCAGAAATCCACATCAGCGGCCTCCTCGGCCGGGTACACGACGGCTGCTTCTCGATGCGCCGTTTCGCCGTTCTGCCGTGTGCCGTTCCGTCATTTCACCGTTCCGTCCTTTCGCCGTTTCACCCCTTCGCCGTTTCACCCTTTCACCGTTTCGCCGGTCCATCGAATGCCGTGGGAGCGCCCTTGACCGAATCACTCGTCCTCAGCGCACCCCCGGGGCCGCCGAAGCCCGCGGAGCGGGTGCTCCCGCTGCGCCGCCCCGGCCGGTGGGCCGCGGCCGCCGTCGTGCTGGTGCTGGCCGCCCAGGCGGCCCACGGGCTGGTCGCCAACCCCTTCTACCAGTGGGACCGGTTCGCGTACTGGTTCGCCCGCCCGGTGATCCTGGAGGGCCTGGCCGTCACCCTCCAGGTGGCCGCGTACAGCGCGGTCCTGGGCCTCGCGGGCGGCATCCTGCTCGCCCTCGGCCGGCTCTCCGCGAACCCCGTCCTGCGGTCGGTCAGCTGGACGTACGTCTGGCTGCTGCGCTCCGTTCCGCTGATCGTGGTCCTGCTCTTCCTCTACAACCTCGGCGCCCTCTACCCCGCCCTGAGCATCGGCGTGCCCTTCGGGCCGGCCTTCTTCACCTTCGACGAGTCCCGCCTCGCCACCGACATGGCCGTGGCCGTCGTGGGGCTGAGCCTGAGCGAGGCGGCCTACGCGGCCGAGGTGGTCCGGGCCGGGGTGCTCTCCGTCGACCAGGGCCAGCACGAGGCGGCGGCCGCACTGGGGCTGCCCAGGCGCTACCAGTTCGCCCGGATCGTCTTCCCGCAGGCCCTGCGCTCCATCGTCCCCGCCTACGTCAACCAGCTCGTCGGGCTGGTCAAGGCGACCTCCCTGGTCTTCTACGTGTCGCTGCTCGACCTGTTCGGCTCCGTGCAGAGCCTGGGCGCCACCTACCCCGGCGACGTGGTGCCGCTGCTGCTGGTGGCCACCTGCTGGTACGTGGTCCTCACCAGCGTCCTCTCGGTCGTGCAGTACTACGTCGAGCGGTACTACGCGCGCGGCGCGCTGCGCACCGTACCGCCCACCCCCCTCCAGCGGGCCCGGACGGGCCTGCGCGACCTGAGGCACCGCTTCCGGAAGGAGACGGCACGATGACCACCGCCGCGCGGCCCGCCGCGATCGAGGTCCACGGCGTGCACAAGTGGTACGGCGGCCGGCAGGTCCTGGACGGGGTGAGCCTGACGCTCCGGCCGGGCACGGTCACCGCGGTCCTGGGCCGTTCGGGATCCGGCAAGTCCACCCTGCTGCGGGTCATCAACCACCTGGAGAAGCCCGAGGCCGGATACGTCAGCGTGGGCGGCGAGCTCATCGGCGTGCAACGGCACGGCGGGCGGCTGAAGGAGCTCGGCGAGCGGGCGATCCTCGCCCAGCGCGGACGGATCGGCTTCGTGTTCCAGAACTTCAACCTCTTCCCGCACCTGACCGTCCTGGACAACGTGGCCGCGGCCCCGGTGGCCACCGGCCGGCTGCCCCGGCCGCGGGCCCGGGCCCTGGCCCGCGAACTCCTGGAGCGCGTCGGCCTCGGCGAGCGGACCGGCGCCTATCCCCGCCAGCTGTCCGGCGGCCAGCAGCAGCGCGTGGCCATCGCCCGCGCCCTCGCCCTGCGGCCCGGAGTCATCCTCTTCGACGAACCGACCTCCGCCCTCGACCCCGAACTCGTCGGCGAAGTGCTGTCCGTCATCAAGGACCTCGCCACCGGCGGCACCACGCTGGTCATCGTCACGCACGAGATCGGCTTCGCCCGCGAGGTCGCCGACGAGGTCGTCTTCCTCGACGACGGCCGCATCGTCGAGCAGGGCCCGCCGGAACAGGTCCTGGACCGGCCGTCCCACCCCCGTACGCGGGAGTTCCTGAGCAGGGTCCTGTGACCCCGCCGCCTTCCGACCCAGAACGAAAGGGAACACCGACCATGCACCGCCGAAGCACCCTGCGCACCCGACTCGTCCGCGGCCTCGGCGCCGCCACCGCCACCGTGGCGCTCGCCGCGGGCCTCACCGCGTGCGGGGGCGAGGCCGAGGCCGACGGGCCGGGCGGGGACGTCGTCACCGTCGGCGCGCTGTCCAACGGCGCCGCCCGGCAGGCCGAACTGACCGTCCCCGCCGTGGAGGAGCTGCGGGCCCAGCTGCCGAAGGAGGTCCGGGACCGGGGCGAGCTCGTGATCGGCGTGGGCGCGCTGCCCGCGGGCTTCCCGCCGCTCGCGTACGTCGGCACCGACCAGAAGACCCTCACCGGGTCGGAACCCGACCTCGGCCGGCTGGTGGCCGCCGTCCTCGGGCTCAAGCCGGTGGTGAAGAACTCCACCTGGGAGAACCTGTTCGTCGGCATCGACAGCGGCAAGGTGGACGTGGCCTTCACCAACGTCACGGTCACCGAGGAGCGCAAGAAGAAGTACGAGTTCGCCTCCTACCGGCAGGACGACCTGGCCTTCGAGGCGCGCAACGACGACCCCTGGAACTTCGGCGGCGACTACCGGGGCCTCGCGGGCAAGACCGTCGCGGTCAGCAGGGGCACCAATCAGGAGCGGATCCTGCTGGAGTGGCAGCGCAAGCTCCAGGCGGAGGGCAAGGACGTCACCGTCAAGTACTTCCCCGACGTCAACAGCGCCTACCTGGCCCTGAGCGGGAAGAAGATCGACCTCAGCTTCGGGCCCAACCCGGCCGCCGCCTACCACGTCACCCAGACGGCCGGGAGCGCCGCCGCCACGCGCAGCGCCGGCACCTTCTCCGGAGCCGGGGAGTCGCTCCAGGGGCTGATCGCCGCGACCGCCAAGAAGGACAGCGGACTCGCCCGGCCGGTGGCCCAGGCGGTCAACCACCTGATCGGTACCGGCCAGTACGCGCAGCTGCTCGCCGCCTGGAACCTGTCCGACGAGGCCGTCACCACCTCGGAGGTCGACCCGCCCGGCCTCCCGGTGAGCAACTCCTGAGCACCGGCGCGGGCGGCGGCGCACCCGGCAACACCGCTGCCAAGTTCTCTTCACACCACGGTCATTGTATGGCCCCGGTACCGGGCGTAGCGTTCCGAATGGATCTCGCACCAGGCGTCGGCCCCCTCGTCGGGTCGACGGGAAAGGCGTAATTCGACGTGTCCGAACCCGAATTCCCTTCCGAATTCACCTCCGAATTCCCGTCCCCGTCCACATCCGGCCGCACGTTCCGGCCGGCGGATTCCGGAACGCTGCACCTCGCCGTCGCCCTCGACGGCGCCGGCCGGCACCCCGCCGCCTGGCGCGAGCCCGGCGCCCGGCCCGGCGAACTCCTCACGGCCGGGTACTGGGCCGACGCCGTGGCCGAGGCCGAGGCCGGACTGCTCGACTTCGTCTCCTTCGACGACGCACTGACCCTCCAGTCCTCCTCGGCCGACGGGCCCGACGGCCGCACGGACCGGGTCCGCGGGCGGCTGGACGCCGTGCTCACCGCCGCCCGCGTCGCACCGCTGACCCGCACCATCGGACTCGTCCCGACCGTGACCGCCACCCACACCGAGCCCTTCCACATATCCAAGGCGATCGCCACCCTGGACCACGTCAGCCGGGGCCGGGCCGGCCTGGACGTCCAGGTGTCACAGCCGGCCCACGAACTGCGGCACTTCGGACGGCGCGCGGCCGCCCTCCCCGACGACGAGGCGTACGAGGAGGCCGGGGACCACATCGAGGTGGTCCGGCGGCTGTGGGACAGCTGGGACGACGACGCCGAGATCCGGGACGTGGCCACCGGCCGGTTCGTCGACCGCGACAAGCTGCACTACATCGACTTCGAAGGCCGCCACTTCAGCGTGCGGGGCCCCTCGATCACCCCCCGCCCGCCCCAGGGGCAGCCCGTGGTCACCGCAGCGGGCGCCGCCGGCGCCCCCTCGTACGGGCTCATCGCCCGTGCCGCCGACATCGGCTACCTCTCCCTGCGCGATCCGGACGGGGCCCGTGCCGCGGCCGAGGGGATCCGGCGGGCCCGGGAGACCGCCGGATCCCCGGCGCAGCCGCTGCACCTCTTCGGGGAGCTCACCGTGTACCTGGACGAGGACGGCCCGGCGGCCGCCGCCCGCAGGGACCGCCTCGACGCCCTGGCGGGCGGCGCCCACGACGGCGGCGAAGCCGTCTTCACCGGCACCCCCGCGCAGCTGGCGGACCTGCTCCAGGACTGGCGGACGGCCGGCCTGACGGGCTTCCGGCTGCGGCCCGGAGCCCTCGCCCACGACCTGCCCGCGATCACCCGGGGGCTGGTGCCGGAGCTCCAGCGGCGCGGGGCCTTCCGCCGCGCGTACGAGGCGGACACCCTGCGCGGACTGCTGGGCCTGGAACGCCCGGCGGGCCGGTACGCCACCCACCCCGCAGCCTGATCCCGGACCGGAAGGCCTCCGTCATGAGCAGCAAGCCGCTCAAGCAGATCCATCTCGCGGCCCACTTCCCCGGCGTCAACAACACCACCGTGTGGAGCGACCCGGCGGCCGGCAGCCACATCGACTTCGACTCCTTCGTCCACTTCGCGCGCACCGCCGAGCGCGCGAAGTTCGACTTCCTCTTCCTCGCCGAGGGGCTGAGGCTGCGCGAACAGGGCGGGCAGATCTACGACCTGGACGTGGTCGGCCGCCCCGACACCTTCACCGTGCTCGCCGCGCTCGCCGCCGTCACCGAACGCCTGGGCCTGACCGGGACCATCAACTCCACCTTCAACGAGCCCTACGAGGTGGCCCGCCAGTTCGCCAGCCTCGACCACCTGTCCGCCGGCCGCGCCGCCTGGAACGTGGTGACCTCCTGGGACGCCTTCACCGGGGAGAACTTCCGGCGGGGCGGGTTCCTGCCCCGCGAGGACCGCTACTCCCGCGCGCAGGAGTTCCTGGCCACCGCCACCGAGCTGTTCGACTCCTGGGACGGCACCGAGATCGTCGCCGACCCGGTGTCGGGAGCCTTCCTGCGCGACGCCCGGGCAGGTGCCTTCACCCACCGCGGACGGCACTTCGACATCGAGGGCCACTTCAACGTGCCGCGCAGCCCGCAGGGCAGGCCCGTGGTCTTCCAGGCGGGCGACTCCGACGAGGGGCGCGAGTTCGCCGCCGCCGGCGCCGACGCGATCTTCGGCCGGTACGGGACCCTCGACGAGGGGCGGGCGTTCTACGCCGACGTCAAGGGCCGCCTCCCCAAGTACGGTCGTACAGCGGACCAGTTGAAGATCCTTCCCGCGGCCACCTTCGTCCTCGGCGACACCGACGCCGAGGCGCACGAGACCGCGCACGAGGTGCGCCGCCTCCAGGTGAGCGGGCAGACCGCGATCAAGTACCTGGAGCACGTCTGGAACCGCGACCTGTCCGCCTACGATCCCGACGGGCCGCTGCCCGACGTCGACCCCGACCCCGGAGAGAACACCATCGCCCTCGGCCGGGCCAGCGTCCGCCAGTTCCGCGACCCGCTCGAAACCGCCCGGCAGTGGCGCGAGCTCGCCCGCGCCAAGAACCTGTCGATCCGCGAGCTCGTCATCGCGACCACCGCCCGCCAGACCTTCGTCGGCTCCGCCGCCACGGTCGCCGCCACGATCGACGGCCTGGTGCAGGCGGACGCCGCCGACGGGTTCATCCTGGTGCCCCACATCACCCCGGGCGGCCTGGACGTCTTCGCCGACACCGTCGTACCGCTCCTCCAGGAGCGCGGGGTCTTCCGCACCGAGTACGAGGGCACCACCCTCCGCGACCACCTCGGGCTCTCCGTCCCCGGCGCGCGAACGGACTCCCGGCAGGCCGCCGCCTCGTGAAGTTCCTGGCAGTCACCCTGATCACGGACTCCGCGGACCCGGTGACCGGGGCCCCCACACCCACCCGGGAGCGGTTCCGGCAGGTCGTCTCCGCCGCACTCCTCGCGGAGGAGCTCGGCTTCGACGGCTTCGGCGTCGGCGAGCGCCACGAGCGGCCGTTCCTCTCCTCCTCGCCCCCCGTGGTGCTCGGCCACATCGCCGCCCTGACCAGCCGGATCCGGCTGTTCACGGCCGTGACCACCCTGAGCCTGCTGGACCCGGTACGGGCCTACGAGGACTACGCGACCCTGGACCACCTCAGCGACGGCCGGCTGGAGCTGATGATCGGCAAGGGCAACGGCACGGCGCAGCGGGAGCTGTTCCACGTGACCCCCGAGGACCAGTGGGAGCGCAACGCCGAGGGCTACGAGCTGTTCCGGCGGATCTGGCGCGAGGACCGGGTGACCGCCGAGCCCCGCTTCCGCCCCGCCCTGGACGGCGCCGAGGTGCTCCCCAGGCCGCTCCAGCCCGCCCTGCGGGTCTGGCACGGCAGCGCGACCAGCCGGGAGTCCGTCGACCTCGCGGCCCGCTACGGGGACCCGCTCTTCTCGGCCAACGTCACCCACCCGATCGCCCCGTACGCCGCACTGGTCCGCCACTACCGCGAACGCTGGGAGCACCACGGCCACGACCCGGCGCACGCCGTCGTCGGCGCGGGCACGGCCGGCTACCACGCGGCCCCCACCTCACAGCGGGCGGTGGCGGCGTACCGGCCGGCCTTCGCCCGCTACCTGGACTCCCACGAGCGGCAGGGGCTGGCGCCCGTCTTCCCCACCCTGGAGGACTTCGTCGAGCGGAGCTCCGCCCTCGTCGGCAGCCCCCAGCAGGTGATCGAGAAGGTCCACCGCTACCACGAGGAGTTCGGCCACACGGCCCTGCACCTCCAGGCCGAACCGGGCGGACTCGCCCCGGCGGAGCACCGGGCCTCCCTCGAACTCTTCCAGTCGGAGATCGCCCCCGTGCTGCGCCGGGAGATCCCCGACCCCGCCTTCCCCGACGCGTAAAGACCTGTAAAGGAGCCCGGCATGTCCGGCATCCCCCTGGGGGTCCTCGACCTCGTCCCCGTCCCGTCCGGCGGCACCGCCGCCGCGGCCCTGCACCACAGCATCGACCTCGCCCGGCAGACGGAGGCCTTCGGCTACGCCCGCTACTGGTTCGCCGAGCACCACCTCAACCCGGGGGTCGCCGGAACCTCCCCGGCGGTCGTCCTCGCGCTCACCGCCTCCGCGACCAGCACCATCCGGCTCGGCTCCGGAGCCGTCCAGCTCGGGCACCGCACCGCCCTCTCCACGGTCGAGGAGTTCGGACTGATCGACGCGCTGCACCCCGGACGGCTGGACCTGGGCCTGGGCCGCTCCGCCGGCCGGCCGCCGCAGCGCGACCCCGCGGCGGCCGAGCCCTTCGAGGGGTACACGCCGAACGGGCTGCGCATCCCGCCCCGCTTCTCCTTCGCGCACCTGCTGGGCCACCCGAGGGTCGCGCTCCAGCAGCGGCTGCTGAACCTGCCCGGAGCACAGCCGCAGGACTACGCCGAGCAGGTCGACGACGTCCTCGCGCTGCTGCGGGGCGACTACCGCTCCCCGGACGGGGTGGAGGCGCACGCCGTCCCGGGGGAGGGGGCCGACGTACAGGTGTGGATCCTGGGGAGCAGCGGCGGGGTCAGCGCGGAGACCGCCGGCCGCAACGGGCTCAGGTTCGCGGCCAACTACCACGTCAGCCCCGCCTCGGTGCTGGAGGCGGCCGAGGGCTACCGGGCCGCCTTCAAGCCCTCCGCCGGGCTGGACCGGCCGTACCTGACCGTCTCCGCCGACGTCGTCGTCGCCGAGGACGACGCGACCGCCCGCGAGCTGGCCACCGGATACGGGCCCTGGGTGCGCAGCATCCGCACCGCCGAGGGCGCCATCCCCTTCCCCACCCCGGACGAGGCGCGCGCCCTGCCCTGGACCGAGGCGGACCGGGCACTCGTCGCCGACCGGGTGGAGACCCAGTTCGTCGGCTCCGCGCGGACCGTCGCCGACCACCTGGAGCGGCTCCAGGAGGCCACCGGGGCGGACGAGCTGCTGATCACCACCATCACCCACGACCACGCGGACCGCGTCCGCTCCTACCGCCTGCTCGCGGAGGAGTGGCGACGCAGGTGAGGAGCTCCCCGATTAGATCGACCGCTCGCGGGCTCGTAGACTCGACGGTTGTGGCGGACACCCAGTACGAAGACCTCTTGCGGCATGTGCTCACCTCCGGGACGGCGAAGGCCGACCGGACGGGCACCGGTACCCGAAGCGTGTTCGGGCACCAGCTGCGTTACGACCTCTCTCAGGGATTTCCCCTGGTCACCACCAAGAAGGTGCACCTGAAGTCGATCGTGTACGAGCTGCTGTGGTTCCTGCGCGGCGACTCGAACGTCGGCTGGCTCCAGGAGCACGGCGTCACCATCTGGGACGAATGGGCCGACGCGGACGGTGAGCTCGGACCGGTGTACGGCGTCCAGTGGCGTTCCTGGCCCACCCCCGACGGCCGGCACGTGGACCAGATCACCGAGGTGCTCGACACGCTGCGCAACGACCCGGACTCCCGCCGGATGATCGTCTCCGCCTGGAACGTCTCCGAGCTGTCCCGGATGGCGCTCGCCCCGTGCCACGCCTTCTTCCAGTTCTACGTGGCCGACGGCAGGCTCTCCTGCCAGCTGTACCAGCGCAGCGCGGACCTGTTCCTCGGCGTCCCGTTCAACATCGCCAGCTACGCCCTGCTCACCCACATGGTGGCGCAGCAGACCGGCCTCGAACCGGGTGACTTCATCTGGACCGGCGGCGACTGCCACATCTACGACAACCACGTCGCGCAGGTGACCGAGCAGCTGTCGCGCACCCCGTACGACTTCCCCGAGCTGCGCCTGCACAAGGCCGACTCGATCTTCGACTACGCCTACGCCGACGTGGAGGTGCTCGACTACCGGCACCACCCGGCGATCAAGGCGCCGGTGGCGGTATGACCGTCGGACTGATCTGGGCGCAGACCCTCGACGGGGTCATCGGCGCGGACAACGCGATCCCGTGGCGGCTGCCCGAGGACATGGCGCACTTCAAGGCCACCACCCTCGGCCACCCCGTGGTGATGGGCCGCAAGACCTGGGATTCGCTGCCCCCGCGGTTCCGCCCGCTCGCCGGCCGGCTGAACATCGTCGTCACCCGCGACCCGGAGTGGCGGGCCGAGGGCGCGGTGCGCGCCGGCTCGGTCCCCGAGGCCCTGGAACGGGCGGCCGGCGCCGCCGAGACGTGGGTGATCGGCGGCGGCGAGATCTACCGGGCCGCCCTGGAGCACGCCACGGTCCTCTCGGTCACCGAGATCGACGCGCAGGTGCAGGGCGACACCCACGCCCCCGTACCCGGTCCGGAATGGACGGCCGACGGCGACGGCGCCTGGCACTCCTCGACGTCCGGGCTGCGCTACCGCATCCGCAGGTACACGCGCTAGCGGGTCCGGCCGGTCAGCCCCCCGCGTGCCGCGCCGCCCGCTCGCGCAGGGCCTCGACGAGCGCGGTGACGTGGGGCCGGCCGCCGCGGGCGAGCACGGCGACCCCGACGTGGCGGACCGGTCCCGGCGCGCTGACCGGGACGGCGCGCAGGCCCGGGACCTCCGGGCCGAGCGCGATGGAGGGGATCAGCGAGATCCCCGTGCCCGCCGCGACCAGCGAGCGCGCGAAGAAGTAGTCGGTGGTGGTCCCGCGCACCTCGGGCTCGAACCCGGCCCGCTCGGCGTAGCGGCGCAGGTACGCCTCGGTGCGCAGGCAGCCGAGCACCCAGGGTTCGCCCGCCAGCTCGGAGAGGTCCAGGGCCGCGCGCCCGGCGAACCGGTGCCCCTGCGGCAGGACCACGTACAGCGGGTCTTCCAGGAGCGGGGTCCACTCCAGCCCGGAGCCGGAGCCCGGCCCGACGGGCAGCGGGCCGTCGAAGTGGTAGGCGAGGGCGAGGTCCACGGCGCCCTGGCGGACCAGCGGCAGGGTGTCCTCGGGTTCGCCCTCCCGGACGTGGACCACCGTGCCGGGGTGCTCCGCCGTCAGCCGGGCCAGCACGTCCGGCAGCAGCAGTCTGCCGCCGCTGGTGAACGTGCCCACGGTCAGCTGGGTGCGCCCCGTGCCGAGCCGGTCCACCTGTCGGCGCGCGTGGGCGAGCTCGGCCGCGACGGTCTCGGCGGCGCCGACCATGATCCGGCCGGCCGGGGTGAGCACCACCCCCCGGGTGCTGCGGTCGACGACCCGCGCCCCGAGACCGCGCTCCAGGGCGGCGATCTGCTGGGAGACCGCCGAGGGGGTCAGGCGCAGGGCCGTGGCCGCCCGGTTGAAACTGCCGTGCTCCGCCACCGCCCGCAGGACGCGGAGCCGCTGCACATCGATCAACAGTTTTCCTTCATACGCAACCAGCAGATCGGGACTTCTGCTGATGACCCTAGGCCCCCACGATGAGGCCATGCAAAAGATCATCGTCATCGGCGGAAGCCGGTACTTCGGAAGGCTCCTGGTCGAGCGCCTGCACGCCGCGGGGCACCGGGTCACCGTGGTCAACCGCGGCTCCACCCCACCGCCCGAGGGGGTCGAGCACCTCGTCGTCGACCGGAACGACGAGGCCGCCCTCGGCGCCGCCCTCGCCGGCCGGACCTTCGACACCGTCGTCGACCAGGTCTGCTACACCCCGGTGCAGGCCGCCATCGCCGCCCGCGCCTTCGCCGGCCGCACCCGGCGCTACGTCATGACCTCCACGATCGAGGTCTACGACCCCGCGACCGCCGACCTGCCCGCCGTACCCGCCGGCACGCCCGTGCCGGAAGCGGTCGTGGACCCGGCCGCCTGGCGGGTGGCCCCGGACCTTCCCTGGCACGACCCGGCGTACCTGGAGGCGCACTACGCCGAGGGCAAGCGCCAGGCGGAGGCCGTCCTCGCCGGCGCCGGCGGCTTCGCATTCGCCAGTGTGCGCAGCGCCCACGTGCTCGGGGGCGGCGCGCTGGACTTCACCGGCCGGCTGGCGCACTACACCGGGCGCATCGCCCGGGGCGAGGAGATCGCCGTGCACGCGGAGCCGCTGCCCACGGTCTTCATCCACCACGAGGAGCTGGCGGACCTGCTGGCGTGGGCGGCCGGCGCCGAGTTCACCGGCCCCGTCAACGCCTGCTCCGACGGCCCGCTCGACGTGCACGGCCTCACCGCCGCCATCACCGCCCGGACCGGCCGGGAGGCCCTCCTGCGGACCGTTCCGGCGGGCGCGGACGCCTCGCCGTTCTCCTTCGACCGCCCCTACGCCATGAGCAACTCCCGCGCGAAGGAGCTGGGCTTCCGCTTCTCCCGCACCGCCGACTGGCTGCCCGGAGCCGTCGCCGAAGCCCTCGCCGCCTATCCGTCCCACCGCGCCTGAAGAAGAAGCAGCGCCTGAGGAACAGGAGCCCCACCATGCGCCACCGCACCATCGGACACGCCACCGTCAGCGCCATCGGCCTCGGCGCGATGCCCCTGTCCATCGAGCACCGCCCCGACGAGGCACGGGCCCTCGCCACCGTCCACGCCGCCCTCGACGCCGGCGTCACGCTCATCGACACCGCCGACAGCTACCACTGGCACGCTGGCGAGGAAGGCCACAACGAGCGGCTGATCGCCCGCGCCCTGGCCGGCTACGGCGGCGACACCTCGGACGTCCTGGTGGCCACCAAGGGCGGCCGCGGCCGCCCCGGCGACGGCAGCTGGACCGTCGACGCCACCCCCGCACACCTCAGGCGCGCCGCCGAAGCCTCCGCCCGGCGCCTGGGCGTCGACGCCATCGGCCTCTACCAGCTGCACAAACCCGATCCGGCCGTGCCCTGGGCGGACTCCGTCGGCGCGCTGCGCGACCTCGTCGACGCCGGCACGATCCGCGCCGCCGGCATCTCCAACGTCACCTGCGCCCAGATCCGCCAGGCGCACGAGATCCTCGGCGACGGCCTCGTCTCCGTCCAGAACCGGTACTCGCCCGCCGTCCGCGACAGCGAGGCCGAGCTGCTGCTGAGCGCCCGGCTGGGACTGGCCTTCCTGCCCTGGAGCCCGCTCGGCGGCATCTCCCGCAGCTCCCTGGACGGGCCCTCCGGCGCCACCTCCGCCGGCACCCCCTTCCACCGCGTCGCGGCCGAGCGCGGCGTCAGTCCCCAGCAGGTCGCCCTGGCGTGGCTGCTCACCCGCTCCGCCACCGTCGTCCCGGTGCCCGGAGCCGGCCGCCCCGCTTCGATCACCGACTCGGCCGGGGCGGCGGAGCTCACGCTGAGCAGCGGGGAGCTGGCCCGGCTGGAGGCGTTCAGCGGTGCAGCCGACCCGTCCAGTCCTGCGGGACGCGCCCGGACGGGCCCGGGGACGACTGGGTCGGCGGGTGCTCGGTGGGCGGGGTGAGCGCCGGTCCGCCCGGGTGGAGGGCGCTCGTGGCGTAGTTCCAGAACCAGTCCTCGCCCGGCTCGAAGCTCTGCACCAGCGGATGGCCGGTGGCCTTCCAGTGGGCGGTGGCGTGCTGCGCCGGCGAGGAGTCGCAGCAGCCGATGTGCCCGCACTGCGCGCAGCGGCGCAGGTGGAACCACCAGCCGTGCACCTCCTCGCACTCCACGCAGCCGGTGCCGGAGGGCGCGGCGGTCGGGTCGATGCCGTCGGTCTCGGTCATGCGGTCTCCTCGGAGGGGTCCGGTGGGGTCAGCGGGAGCAGCACCTGGAAGCGGGTGTCGCCGGGGGAGGACTCGACCTGGAGGCTGCCGTGGTGCTTGCCGACCACGATCCGCCAGGAGATGTCCAGGCCCAGGCCGGTGCCCTCGCCGACCGGCTTGGTGGTGAAGAAGGGGTCGAAGATCCGGCTGCGGATCTCGGGCGGCACCCCCGGGCCGGTGTCGCGGAACTCGACCAGCAGCCGGTCCCCCTCCCGCGCCGTGCGGACGGTCAGCGTGCCCTCGCCCCCGGTCTCCGCAATGGCGGCCACGGCGTTGTCGATCAGGTTCGTCCACACCTGGTTGAGCTCGGCCGCATAGGCGGGCACGTCCGGCACCGACCGGTCGTACTCCTTGACCACCCGCACCCCGGGCCCGATCTTGCCGGACAGCATCAGCAGCGTGCTGTCGAGGAGTTCGTGGACGTCCACCACCCGGTGCGGGGCCCGGTCGAGCTGCGAGTACTGCTTGGCCGCGTCCACGAGGTGGGAGATGCGGGCCGTGGAGTCCTCGATCTCGCTCATCAGCAGCTCGGTCTCGACCGTGTAGCCGAGCCAGCCGACGGCGGCCGGGAGCAGGTCCTCGGCCACGGCCGCCGCGACCTGCTCCAGCCAGTCCGTGTCCAGCCCGGCCTGCACGAAGACCGGCGCCACCCGCCAGCCCTCCGGGAAGCCGTGCTCCTCCAGCCAGTCGGCCAGCTCGTCCTCCCGGTCGGAGGCCTCCAGCGGGCTCAGCGCCGGGGCCTTCGCGACCCGCTCCACCGTGCGCTCCTGGATCTCGATGAGATCCGCGATCGCCTCGCGCGTGTACCGGCCCTGGGAGATGTGCGCCAGCTTGTGCCGCATCTTGCCGACCCGCTCGCGCAGCGTCGCGGTGGCCCGGACCGCCGCCGCGGCGGGGTTGTTCAGCTCGTGGGTGAGGCCCGCGGACAGCGAGCCGAGCGCCAGCAGGCGTTCGCGCTGGCCGATCGCCCGCTGGCTGTTCCGCGAACCGAAGAACAGTCCCTCCAGCAGGTGCGCCGCCATCGGGAACCACTCGCGCATGATGTCCGCGAACGACTGCGCGGGCAGCACGAAGAACCGCGTCGGCTCCGTCACCCGCATGGAGTTGGTGTACGTCTGGGGCACCCGGTCGCCCAGGTACGCCTGCATCGCCCCCGAGTACACCCCGCGCTGCGAGGTCCGGCTCACCTCGACGTCGTCGGCGCCGACCCGCCGCGACAGCACGACCGTGCCCTCGATCATCACGTAGAAGCAGGTGGCGGGGGAGCCCTCGGTGTACACGGGACCGGACTCGAAGCGCTCCACCCGCCCCTCGTGGCACAGCCGCCCCAGCTGCTCCGGGGACAGCTCCTCGAACAGGAACAGGGACGCGATCTCGTGCGGTGCGCAGGGCATGACCTGCCCGCCTTCACCCTGCCCGTTCACCTCCGCCCCGTTCACGGCTGCTCCAGGTACCGGTGGACGAGCATCACGGCCATGGCGCCCTCCCCGACGGCGGACGCGACGCGCTTGGCGGACCGGGCGCGCGCGTCGCCCGCCACGAACACGCCGGGAACGTTGGTCTCCAGGTGGTACGGGAGCCGGTCCGGCTCCCACTCGGGCGGCGGCCGCCCATCCGTCGTCAGATCGGGTCCGGCCAGGATGAAGCCGTGCTCGTCGCGCAGCACCGTGCCGTCCAGCCAGTCGGTCAGCGGGGCCGCGCCGATGAACACGAACACGTACTGGGCGTCGACCGGCTCCGTGGCACCGCCGTCCAGGTCCCGCAGCACCAGCCGCTCCAGGTGGTCCTCGCCCTCGGCCGCCTCGACGACCGTCCGGGCGCGCACCGCGATGTTCGGGGCCTCCTCGATCTGCTGGACCAGGTAGTACGACATCGAGGCCGTCAGCGACTCCCCGCGTACCAGCAGCGTCACCGACTTCGCCCCCCGCGCCAGGTACACGGCGGCCTGCCCGGCCGAGTTGGCGCCGCCCACGACGTACACGTCCTGCCCCGCGCAGGAGGCCGCCTCCGTGAGCGAGGAGCCGTAGTACACCCCCCGGCCGGTCAGCTCGTCGCAGCCGGGCGCCCCCAGCTGCCGGTACGAGACCCCGGTCGCCAGGATGACGCTGTGCGCGGCGACCGCCGAACCGTCGGAGAAGCGGACCACCCGCGCCGGACCCCTGACCTCCAGGCCCGTGACCTCGCGCGCCGTCAGGATCTCGGCGCCGAAGCGGGCGGCCTGCCGGCGGGCGCGCTCCGTCAACTGTGCGCCCGAGACCCCGTCCGGGAAGCCGAGGTAGTTCTCGATGCGGGAGCTCTGGCCCGCCTGCCCGCCGGTCGCCGACCGCTCGACCAGCACGGTCCGCAGCCCCTCGGAGGCCCCGTACACCGCCGCGCCGAGCCCGGCCGGGCCGCCGCCGATCACCACGAGGTCGTAGAACTCGGCCGCCGGGGTCGTGGCCAGCCCCACGTGGGCCGCGAGGTCGGCCGTCTCCGGTTCGATCAGCGCGGTGCCCTCCGGGGTGACCACCAGCGGCAGGCGGTGCCCGTCGGCCCCGGCGGCCTCCAGCAGCCGCCGGCCCTCGGGCTCGTCCGAGGAGTACCAGCGGTACGGCACCTGGTTGCGGGCCAGGAAGTCCCGCACCCGCGAGGACGGGGCCGACCAGCGGTGCCCGACCACCTTGGTGGCGGGCACCGGCCGGTAGTCGCTGGAGCGCCAGGCCGTGAGCAGGTCGTCCAGGACCGGGTAGAGCTTCTCCTCCGGCGGGTCCCAGGGCTTGAGCAGGTAGTGGTCGAGGTCGACCACGTTGATCGCGTCGATCGCCGCGTTCGTGTCCGCGTACGCGGTCAGCAGCACGCGCCGTGCGCCCGGGTACACGTTCAGTGCCTGTTCCAGGAACTCGATGCCGTTCATCTGCGGCATCCGGTAGTCCGCGAGGATCACGGCCACCAGGTCGCCGCGCAGCTTCAGCTCGCGCAGCGCCTCCAGCGCGGACTCCCCGGACTCGGCGCGCACGATCCGGTACCCGGGCCCGTAGCGGCGCCGCAGGTCACGGGCGATGGCGCGGGAGACACCCGGGTCGTCGTCCACGGTCAGGATGACGGTCCGCCCCGTCTCCACGGCCTGTGCCATAGGCCCCATCGTATGTTCGCCGGGCCGGGACCGCCCCGGGGGCGCGGCGGGGCGGCGCCGAAGCGGAGGGCCGGGGCGGCCCGTTTCCCGGGGCGTTCCTTGATCGCCTGAGGGGAAACGGAAGATCGTCGCTGGTCAATCCCCGTGTCCGGCACACCCGTTGGGCCCGCGTTCCTTTGTGCGCACCTCGGTCACGCCACCAGCAGGTTCGTGCATTTCGCCAGTACGAAGTCCCCGCGCGGACCGACCAGACTTCCCGCCGAGGGCCGCGGCTCGTCATGGGAGCCGACGCCACAGAACGATGGGGGAACCACTGCGATGAGTGGTCAGCTGTACGACGGTATCGGCGAGGCGTTCGAAGGTTTCAAGACCCTGCCCATCATCCGCTACGCCGAGGTGCCGGGCTTCCTCGCCCTGGTCGGCGACGTCTCCGGCAAGTCGGTGCTCGACATCGCCTGCGGCACCGGCTTCTACAGCCGCGAGCTCAGGCGCCGCGGCGCGTCCCGCGTGCTCGGCTTCGACATCTCCGGCGCGATGGTCGACGCGGCCAGGGCGATCGAGGGTGCGGACCCCCTCGGCATCGACTACGAGGTCGCGGACACGACCACCCTGCGCGAGTTCGACGAGCCGTTCGACGTGGCGATCGCGGTGCAGGCGTTCAACTACGCGGGCGACGTCGCCGAGATCGAGCGGATGATGCGCAACATCCGGCGCAGCCTCGTGCCCGGCGGCGCCTTCAACCTGTTCGTCCAGGACCCCGCCTACGACTTCGACGGCCCCTCGCTGGAGAAGTACGGCTTCCTCTTCGAGGGGACCGGCAAGGACAACGAGATCGGCAGCGGCATCCGCCTCACCGCCCTGCTCGACCCGCCGGTCTCCTTCGAGGCCACCACCCCCTCGAAGGAGACGTACGAGCAGACCCTGGGGGCCGCCGGCTTCACCGGGATCGAGTGGGTCACCCTGGAGGTCTCGGACGCCGGGGTCGAGAAGTACGGCGAGGAGTACTGGGCGGAGTACACCGCCAACCGCCCGCTGACCATGATCCGCTGCACCGCCTGAGCGAGCCGTCGGCCGGACGCCGGCCGGACGCCGGCCCGGCCCCCCGCGGGGGCCGGGCCGGTCCGTGGTCCCGCACCGCCGGTTTCCGGGATGCCGCCCCGGAAAACGCGGTGTTGGTTAGGGTTTTGGCGTGTTTGGAATCCTGGAGAAGAACAGCGGGCCGACCGGTCCCGCGGCCGGCCGGCCGGGGCTCCCGGCTTTGCCCCCGTCGTTACGCGCGCCGCTCGCCCTGATCGCCGCCCTCGCCGCCCTGGCGGTCCTCGTCCTCGGGGTGCGGTACGCCGGCACCGGTGAGCCCGGCGCGGTGGACGGCCGGATCGGGGAGGCCCTGTACGGGGCGGGGCCTGCCGTGCGGTACGCCGCCCTGGCCGTGGACTTCCTGGGGGAGCCCGTGGGGGCGGCGGTGCTGGTGGCGGCCGCCGCGGCGGGCTGCCTGCTGGTCCGGCGGCCGCGCGCCGCGGTGCTCGTGGTGGCCGGAGCCGCCCTGACCGTGGGGACGGCGACGCTGCTCAAGCCCGTGGTGGGCCGCACCATCCACGGCGACGACAACCTCTCCTACCCGAGCGGGCACACCGCCTTCGCCACCGCCTTCGCCCTCGCGGTGGCCCTGCTCGCGACCGGCCGGCTCGGCCTCGGGAGAACGGCCGGCACGGCCCTCGTGCTCGCCGCGGCGCTGGTCGCCGGCGCCGCCATGGGCTGGGCGCAGGTCACCCTGGGCGCCCACTACCCGACCGACGTCCTGGGCGGCTGGTGCACCGCGCTGGCGGTGGTGCCGGCGACGGCTTGGCTGGTCGACCGGACGGCCGGCGCGGGCCGGCGCGAGCGCCGCTGACGCACCGCGCCGCCCGCACCGGACCGCCCCGGCTCACGCCAGGCGGCGGAAGACGGGCTTCACCGGCCGTCCCGCCAGCCAGGCGGAGGGGTCGCCGGCGTCCAGGGCCTTGCGGTACACCGCACAGGCCTGGGCCACCGCCTCGACGGTGTGCTCGATGTCGGCCTCGCTGAGCGCACTGCTCACCACGAACGACGGGGCCAGCACCCCGCCCGCGAGCAGCCGGCGCAGGAACAGGGTGCGGTACTCCTGCGACGGCTGCCCGTTCTCGTCGAGGGTGGCGAAGACCAGGTTGCTGGCCCGGCCCCGGACGACGACGTGGTCGGCGACGCCCATGCCGGCCGCCGCCTCGCGGACACCGGCGGCCAGCCGCTCGCCGAGGGCGTGCAACCGGGCCGTGACCCCCTCCTCCACGTAGGTGGCCTGTACGGCCATCGCCGCCGCGAGCGAGTGCGTCTCCGCCCCGTGCGTGGTGGACAGCAGGAACACCCGGTCACCGGAGTGGCGCAGGCCGCCCCGTTCCATCAGGTCGCGGCGACCGGCCAGTGCGGAGACGGCGAACCCGTTGCCCAGCGCCTTGCCGAAGGTGGAGAGGTCGGGGACCACGCCGTACAGACCTTGCCCGCCCGCCTCGGACCAGCGGAAGCCGGTGATCATCTCGTCGAAGACCAGGACGCAGCCGTACCGGTCGGCCAGTTCGCGCAGGCCGGCCAGGTAGCCGGGCGGCGGCTCGGTGTGCGTGGCGGGCTCCAGGATCAGACAGGCGATCTCGTCCCCGTACCGGCCGAGCAGCTCCTCCGTGGCGGCCAGGTCCCCGTAGGGGAAGGACACGGTGAGCTCGGTGACCGCGTCGGGAATGCCCGCGGACATCGGCGTGGTGCCGATGAACCAGTCGTCCGTGGAGAAGAACGGGTGGTCGGCGCAGATCGCCACCCGCCGGCGCCCGGTGGCGGCGCGGGCGAGGCGCACCGCGGCCGTGGTGGCGTCGGAGCCGTTCTTCGCGAACTTCACCATCTCGGCGGTCGGCACCGTCGCGAGGAAGCGCTCGGCCGCCTCGACCTCCACGATGGACGGCCGCACGAAGTTGCTGCCGCGGTCGAGTTCGCGCCGCACCGCCTCGGTCACCCGCGGGTGGGCGTGGCCGAGGCTGACCGACCGCAGGCCGGAGCCGTACTCGACGTAGCGGTTGCCGTCGACGTCCCACACGTGCGCGCCGCGGCCGTGGCTGATCACCGGGGCCAGGCCCTCGGGGTACTGGTCGTCGCCCTTGGCGTAGGTGTGCGCGCCGCCCGGAACGAGGGCGTGCAGCCGCTCGTTCGCCGCCCGCGACCGGGGCAGGGCGAACTCTCGGTTCTCTTCGGTTTCCACGCCGACCTCAGCTCTCGATCTGCTTCAGGACCTCGGCGAGGCTCGGCGCCTCCCGGTCCCGCCGGGACATCAGGGTGACCGGCAGCGGCCACGGAATGGCGAGCTCCGGGTCGTCGAAGGCGATCGTCACGTCCTCGGCCGGGTCGTGCGGGCGGTCGATCCGGTACGAGGTGTCCGCGGTCTCCGTCAGCGCCTGGAAACCGTGCGCGCACCCCGCGGGGATGTACAGGGTCGCCTGCGTCTCCCCGGACAGCTCGAAGAAGGCCCGGTTCAGGTACGTCGGCGAGTCCGGCCGCAGGTCCACGACCACGTCGAAGATGCTCCCGTACGAGCACCGCACCAGCTTGGCCTCACCGGCGCCGGACCGCAGGTGCAGGCCCCGCAGCACGCCCCGGACCGAGCGCGAGACGCTGTCCTGGAGGAAGGCGTCCGGGTCGAGGCCCACCGAGCGCACCACGTCGGCGTCGAAGGTCCGGCAGAAGAAGCCGCGTTCGTCGGCGTACGGGGTCGGCTCGAAGAGGTACGCGCCGGCGATCGCCGGGACTTCGGTGGCTTTCATGGGGTCTCCCGTGTGGCGTGTGCAGGGACGTGGCCGCGGGCCCGGCCGGATGCCGGGAACAGGGCCGAAGTCAGGGCGGCGAACTGGTCCTCCAGGAGCCGGGCGGCGACCAGGTTCCGCTCGGCCAGGGTCCGGCGCAGCTCGGCCGCGCGCTCCTCCAGCTCCCGGAACTGCCCGAGCAGCCGGCCGGCGTCGACCTCGCGGGCCGGGTGCCGGTACGCGTCCAGGCCCATGCGGGCCATGAGCGCGTCGCTCTTCGCCGCGTAGCTCAGGGCCAGCGTCGGCGTGCCGGCCTTCAGCGCGCAGACCAGGTTGTGGTAGCGGGTCGCCACCACGGAGTCGGCGGCCGCCGCCTCCTTCATCAGGTCGGCCAGCGAGGCCGCCTCCGAGGCGGTGACCAGCGGCGAGTCCACCGCTTCGAGGACCGCGGCGACCACCGGGGCGTCGCACGCGTCGCCGGTGAGCAGCCGGACCGTCCTGCCCTGTGCCACCAGCGCGCGGACGAAGTCGATCGTCCCGTCGAGGTAGCGCCGGTGGATCTCCTCGGCCCGGGCCCGGTCGTCGTTGCCGCCGTGGAAGTCCATGAGGCCCACGCAGACCGGGCCCGGCGCCTCCGCGTCCGAGGGCGTGCCCGCCGACGGAGTCGGCAGGGCGAACGCGAGGTCCGGGTAGACCTCGTCGCGCGAGGTGTCCACGCCCATCTCCCGCATCGCGTCGCGGGACAGGCCGTCCCGGTACGACCGGTACGCGGCCAGCCGGGCCGACCAGCGCACCAGCGCCCGGGTCGGCCGGTCGGCGATCGGGGCGGCGCCGACACCGACCAGCGCGACCCGGGTGCCGAGCAGCCGCCCGCTCGCGCACAGCAGGAGCAGCGAGTAGGGGAAGCCCCACGGCCGCAGCGGCAGGGTGGCCTCCAGGACGCCCATGCCCGGCACGATCACCACGTCGTGCCGGCGCACCCAGGAGGCGGTGCGGAACACGTCGACGAGCTTGCCCAGCCCCTTGCCGGCGATCGCGCCCGCACGGGACGCCGTCCGGTACTCCCCGCGGTACCAGTGCAGCCGCGTCGCGGGGATCCCGTACCGGGCCGCGACCACCTCCGGCCCGCCGCACAGGGCGTCCACGGAGGCCTCCGGGTGCGCCTCGCGCAGGTACCCGAGCACGGCCTCCAGCGACCCGTCGTTGCCGAGGTTCCCGGAGCCGAGCAGGCCGAACACCCCCACCCGCACCGGGGATCCGTCCGCGGGCCTCATGCGCCCCTCCCCTCGCGGCCGGCCACCAGGTCGTCGACGGACACCGCGAGCCGGGCCGGGACGACCGGGGCCCGGTCCTCGACCCGCTCACCGGCGCCCGGCCGGGACCGGCTGGCCATCCAGACGGCCAGGTGGCGGTAGCAGGCCCGGCGGTCGGCCGCCGACAGCGGTGCCCGCCCGATCGCCCCGAGGAACCCGAGGACGTACTCGGCGAGCAGCCGGGGCGTCGGGTGCAGGGCGCCCGCCCGGCGCGGGTCCAGGTTGACGCACCGGGACCGCTTGCCGGGGTTCGCCCGCTCGGCGCGGGTGGGGTGGTCGCGGCGGAAGTACAGCAGCTCCGGCACCTGGTGGAAGGGCCCGTTCAGGACGATCTCGGCGACGAAGGTGCGGTCCGCGTGGTGGTAGCTGTCGTGCGGCTTCACCCGGCGCAGCACGTCGGCCCGCATCACCCCGTAGAAGTCGTCGCCGCCGGGCTCGAACAGGAAGCTGCGGAAGCGCTCCGGGGCGCGCGGCGAGTCGGTGGCGATCCCGTACTCGTAGGGGACCTTCACCCGGCCGTCGCCGTCGATGACGGCCTGGCCGCTGTGCGCGAGGATCACGTCGGGCCGCTCGTCCAGCGCCTCCACGCAGCGCTTCAGCAGGTCCCGGGCGTACAGGTCGTCGTGCGAGGCCCACTTGAACAGCTCGCCGCGGCACTCGGTGAACACGTGGTTGTGGTTGGGCGCGGCGCCGATGTTGCGGGGCAGCCGCAGGTAGCGGATGCGCGAGTCGCGCGCCGCGTACTTGAGACAGATGTCCCGGGTTCCGTCGGTCGAGGCGTTGTCGGAGATGACCAGCTCGAAGTCCTCGTAGGTCTGGCCGAGCAGGGCTTCGAGCGACTCCGCGAGGTACTCCTCGCCGTTGTACACGGGCAGGCCGATGCTCAGCCTGGGACGGTCGTTCATGTGGTCCTCACTTCGCGGATCGAATGCGTGCGCTCGCGCAGGGCGGCGCGCAGCTGCAGCCACCACACGGCCGAGCTGCTCAGCGTCGCGGCGGCGACGCCCCAGGCCGAGCCGACGGTGCCGCCCACGGCCGCCCCGCCGAGCCCGCCGATGACGTAACAGGCGGAGGCGAACAGCTGGCAGCGCAGGCTGCGCCGGGCCGCGGCGAGCGCGCGCAGCCCGGCCGCCGCGCCGACGCCGAGGCTCGCGCCCGCGACGCCGAGGGTGGCCGGCACGATGAGCTCCGAGGCGGCCTGCCAGACCCCGCCGAGCACGAGCTCCCCGGCCCGGTCCGGGACCAGCAGCAGTGCCCCGCCCCACAGCAGCGCGGCGACGGCCTGCCCGCCGCCCAGCAACAGGCAGAACGGGCCCAGCCGGTGCGGGGCGTGCCGCAGGACACGTGCCGCCTCCGCCACGGTGACCAGCGACAGCCCCATCAGCACGGCGAGGAACGGCCCGAGCAGGAGTTCGGCGCCCCGGACCACACCGACGGCGCTCACCCCGACGATCAGGCCGAGGCCGTACGCGCGCAGCTGGGCCGCGCCGCTGACGCCGACGTTCTCGGCCAGGTACCGGGAGCCGAGGTCGCGCTGCTCGCGCAGCCACGTGCGCGCCTGGCCCAGCCGGGGCCGGATCCCCGACTGCAGGCAGCCGTACCCCGCGGCGACCGTGGCGGCCGAGCCCCACGCGAGGACGAAGGCCGCCACGGTGCCCACGCGGTCCGCCGCCAGCATGGCCGGGACCAGGGCGACACCGCCCAGGAGGTCGTTGGTGCACGCCTTGCGCCCGGCGCCGGCGGCGAAGAACGAGAACCGCCAGGCGTCCTGGAGCAGCAGTCCGGGCAGCACGACGCCGAGCGCGGCGAAAGCGGTTCCCACCGTCCCGCCGATACCCAGCCCGGCCAGCAGGCACATCGCGCCGACGACGGCACCGACGCCCAGCGCGGTCCCCGACGAACGGCCCGCCGCGTCCCGCCAGGACGCCTCGGGCACACCGCTGAAGCGCACCACGAGCGGGTCGGTGGCCAGTCCTCGGGAGACGCCGAGCACCACGCCGTACGTCACCCAGGCCAGGCTGAACACGCCGAACGCGGCCAGCCCCAGCGAGCGGGCCACGTAGATGCCCACCGCGAAGTTGGTCATGCTGCAGACGGCCTGGTCGGCCAGCCCCCAGGACAGCCGGCCGGCGACGGCCCGCATCGCGCCCCGGCGTTCCGGTTCCGCCGCCGTCTCCCCCTCGGTGGGCACCGCCGTCATGCCTTGATCAGCCCGGCGTCGTGCAGCGCGCCGGCCGCGGCGGCCACGGTGTCGAACGCCAGCCCGGACCGCTCGGCGACGTCCAGCAGGCCGTGCTCGCCGTCGGAGAGGCTGAGCACCCAGAGCATGGCCATCTGGGCCTCCTTCGCGTCGCTGCGGCCGCCGAGCGAGTCGTACAGCCCGCGCCGGCCCAGCTGCGGTTCGCCGTACGGGCTGAGGTTGCGGTACCGCCGGTTGCGGTCCAGCACGGAGAACGCCTCCTCGCAGAGCGCCAGCGTGTCCGCCATCGCCTCCGGGGTGACGAAGTCCGGGTTGTCGGCCGAGGTGTGGTACTCGGGGTAGCCGGCGTACGGGGTACGGCTGAGCGAGCCCACGCCCAGGTCGAACCCGGGCGAGCAGAACTGCCGCTCGTCGTAGCCGTACGGGGTGAACTCCTTGATGCGGTGCGGGCGTCCGGAGGCCTCCAGCACGTGCCCCAGCACCCGGTCGATCTCCGCGTCACCGCGCCGGCTCCGCTTGTACGTCAGCTGCCCGCGGTCGCCGGCGCAGGCCAGCACCAGGCCGTGCTTGACCCGGTCGATCCGCTCCGCGTTGCGGGCCAGCCAGGTGATCGCCCCGATGGTGCCGGGTGCGAACAGGAACCGGTAGGTGTAGTACGGGTTCCGCTCCGCGAGCGACCGGGCCAGGAACACCGCCACCGCGATCCCCGCCAGGTTGTCGTTGGCCAGCGACGGGTGGCAGACGTGGCAGGAGACGATCACCTCGTCGGCGACCTGCCCGGGGACCACGTGCTCGGCGTAGGTGAGGTGGCCGTCCGCGAGCGTGGAGTCCACGCACACCTCGTACTCGCCGTCCGGCAGCGCGTCCAGGGTCTCCTGCGCCAGGCAGAACCCCCACGCCGGCTTGTAGTAGCTGGTGCGGTACGGCACCCAGGACGGGTGGTCGGGCAGGGTGTGCAGGTGCGGGCGCAGCTCCGACAGCGGCATCGTCGCCGACACCGGCACGCTGTAGCCGAGCACGTGCAGGCTGGACGCGGCGAAGTCGACGACCCGCTTCCCGGACGCGTCGGCGACGTACGCGTCCCGGATGTTCCACTCCTGCGGCACCGTCCAGTCCAGGACCTGCGTCCCGGTCGGCACCTCGTGCACCTCCAGCGGGAGGTACTCGCCGACGACGTCCAGGGTGGCGCGCACCCCGTCGCCGGTGATGCTCCGGCACAGCGGGTACAGCCGCTCCACCAGCGCGTGCATCGCGCGGCCGGGCGCGGTCACCGGCGCCACCGCAGGGTGTCGTCGACGGCGCCGGACCCGGACGCCGCGCGCAGCACGGCCAGCCGGGTGAAGCGCTGCTCGAAGGCCTCCCGGGTCAGCCCGTGCTCGCGGTAGGCGTCGGCGAGTTCGAGCGCGCCCTGCTTCACCGTCCACGTGCAGTCGAAGCCGGGCACCGCGTCCCGGAACCGGGAGAAGTCCACCCGGTAGGAGCGCGGATCGGCACCGGTCTCCCCGGTGATCACCACCTTCGAGCCGGCCACCGCGTCGGCGACCTGCTCGGCGATCTCGGCGACGGTGACGTTGTTGGTCTCGCTGCCGATGTTGAACGCCCGGTCGTGCACCGCCTCGCGCGGCGCCTCCAGCGCGGCCGTGAAGGCCCGCGCGATGTCGGCGGCGTGCACCAGCGGGCGCCACGGGGTGCCGTCGGACATCACCAGCACCTCGCCCGACAGCAGGGCGTGGCCCACCAGGTTGTTCACCACGATGTCGGCGCGCAGCCGGGGGGAGTAGCCGAAGGCGGTGGCGTTGCGCATGTACACCGGGCTGAAGTCCCCGTCGGCCAGCGCGTGCAGGTCGTCCTCCACCCGCACCTTGGACTCCGCGTACGGGGTCACCGGGCGCAGCGGGGCGTCCTCGGCCACCAGTGCGTCACCGCCCGCGGCGCCGTAGACCGAGCACGTCGAGGCGTACAGGAAGCGCCGCACCCCGGCCTCGCGGGCCAGCCGCGCCAGGTGCACGGACGCGTGGTGGTTGATGTCGTACGTGAGCTGCGGGGCCAGCGACCCCAGCGGGTCGTTGGACAGCGCGGCCAGGTGGACCACCGCGTCGAACCCGGCCACGTCCTCGGCCGTGACGTCGCGCAGGTCCACCCGCCGCCCCGGCGGGTCCGCGGGAAGCGGACCCAGCAGGCAGTCGGCGAACAGGCCGGAGTCCAGGCCGGTGACCTCGTGGCCGGCGGCGGCGAGCACCGGGGCCATCACGGTTCCCAGGTAGCCCTGGTGTCCGGTCAGCAGTACGCGCAAGGTTCAATCCCCCAGGTTCAGAGTGAGTTTGGTGACGGCGAACGCCTCGGCGTAGCGCGCGTGGCATTCGATGCCGCGGATCCGGGCCAGCCCGAGGAAGGCCTCCCGGTCGTACCAGGGGCGGTGCCGCTGCGAGGGGTAGTGCTCCTGCAGCAGCCGCACCTTCCGCTCGGCGGTCTCCGGCGACAGCGGCTGGTACGCCGACGGACGGCCGAGGTCGCCGTCCCACTTGACGATCTCGTAGCCGAGCACGAGGTGGTCGCGGAACGCGGTGGGGACCAGTTGCGCGAGGCCCCGGTGGTCCTGGTGCGCGTCGTCGGTGCGCGGGGCGAGGATCAGATCGGGATCGGTCCGCCCGCGCAGCTCCTCGACCGCGGCCTTGGCCTCGTCCCAGTGCGTGGGCAGCCGGCCGTCGGGCAGCTTGAGCACGGTCAGCCGCAGGTCGGCACCCGGACAGAACGCGGCGAGCGCGGCCTGTTCCTCCTGCTCCCGGTCGCTGCCGCCGCCGGAGAGCACCAGCGCGTCCACCTGGATGCCCGGCCGGGCGTCGCACAGGGTCAGCAGGGTGCCGCCGGCGCCGATGGCGATGTCGTCGCAGTGCGCGCCGACCGCCACGACCCGGTCCACGCGCCCGGCACTGAGCTTGATCACGCGGTCCCCGCCCCGGCGCCGTCGCGCTCCCACACGGCCCACGGGCGGTCGCCGCGGGCGTAGGCCTCGTCGAGCGCGGCCCGCTCCTTCACCGTGTCCGTCGGCTTCCAGAAGCCCCGGTGCTGGTGCGCCACCAGCCGGCCGCTCTTGGCCAGCCCGGCGCAGCCGTCGGCGACCAGGTCCCCGCCCTCCGGAATGTGGTCGAAGACCTCCTGGCGGAGCACGAAGTAGCCGCCGTTCTCCCACAGCGGCAGCTCGCTCACCGGGGTGATGCCCCCGACCAGCCCGTCCTCGCCCAGGTCCACGCAGTGGAACGAGGACTGGGGCGGCACCACCGTCATCGAGGCGCCGGCGTCGCGCTGCGAGAACCGCTCGATCATCTCCGGCAGCGGGGCGTCGGTGAGCACGTCGGCGTAGTTGGCCAGGAACATCTCGTCCCCGTCCAGGTGGTGGCGGACCCGGCGCAGCCGCTCCCCGATCGGGGACTCGACGCCGGTCTGCGCGAAGGTGATCGTCCAGTCGGATATGTCGGTGGACAGCAGCTCGGTCCGCCCGCCGCGCAGGACGAAGTCGTTGGACGTCGTCTCCTCGTAGTTGAGGAAGAAGTCCTTGATGTGGTGGGCTCCGTAGCCCAGGCACAGGATGAACTCCTTGTGCCCGTAGTGCGCGTAGTAGCGCATGACGTGCCAGATCAGCGGACGCGGACCGACCATCGCCATCGGCTTCGGCACGTCGTCCGCCGCGCCGCTGCGCATCCGCATCCCGTAACCGCCGCAGAACAGTACGACCTTCACGACTTCACCTCGACGATGCTCAGTTCCGGGATGGGGAAGACCAGGCGGCCGCCCCACTCGTGCACGAAGGACAGCTGCTCGACCAGCTCCGCCCGCAGGTTCCACGGGAGGACGAGGACGTAGTCCGGCCGGTCGGCGGCGATCTGCTCGGGCGCCAGGATCGGGATGCGGGTGCCCGGGGTGAACCTGCCGTGCTTGTACGGGTTGCGGTCGACCGTGTACGCGAGCAGGTCGGGCCGGATGCCGCAGTGGTTGAGCAGGGTGTTGCCCTTGCCGGGGGCGCCGTAGCCGACCACGGTCGCACCGCGCTCGGCCGCCTCGATCAGGAACCCCAGCAGGTCCCGGCGCACCTTGGCCACCCGGGCGGAGAACTCGGCGTACCCGGACAGCTCCTGGAGCCCGGCCGCCTTCTCCCGGTCCAGCACCTCGGCCACCCGCCGGCTGGGCTCGCCGGCCGCCTCGGCGGGCCGGGCCCACAGCCGGATGGAGCCGCCGTGCGTGGGCAGCAGCTCGACGTCCACCAGCGAGAGTCCACCGCTCGCCAGTGCCCGTACCGCGGACGCCACCGTGTAGTACTGGAAGTGCTCGTGGTAGATCGTGTCGTACTGGTTCTCCTCGATCAGGGTCAGCAGGTGCTGCACCTCGATCGAGACCCAGCCGTCGTCGGCGACCAGGGAGCGCAGTCCCTGGGTGAAGCCGACCACGTCGGGGATGTGCGCGTACACGTTGTTGGCCACGACCAGGTCCGCCGGGCCGTGCTCGGCACGGACCCCGGCACCGGTGGCCGGGTCCAGGAACTCCGTCAGCGTGGGCACGCCGGCCTCCCGGGCCGCGGCGCCGACGTTCACCGACGGCTCGATGCCGAGGCAGCGGATCCCCCGGTCCACCACGTGCTTCAGCAGGTATCCGTCGTTGCTCGCGACCTCGACCACGAACGAGTCCGGGCCCAGGCCCACCCGCTCGGCGGCGTCGGCGACGAACGTCCGCGCGTGCTCCACCCAGGAGGTCGAGAAGGAGGAGAAGTACGCGTACTCCTTGAACGTCTCCTCCGGGGTGATCAGCGGAGGGATCTGCGCCAGCCAGCAGTCCGTGCAGACCCGCAGGTGCAGCGGGTACGCGGGCTCCGGCAGGTCCAGCTGGTCCGCGGCGAGGAAGCTCTCGCACGGCGGGGTCGCCCCCAGGTCGACGACGCTCGCCAGCGCCGCCGAACCGCACAGTCGGCATCGTGTCATCTACTGCCCCCATCCCGCCCGCGGCGGGGTGTCCCGCCGCGGGCCGGTTCCTTGTTCCCCAACCGGTGGCGGGACCTCCCCGCCACCGGACCGGCCCGCGATCGCGGCCCGGTACTCGTCCAGCAGGCGCTCCAGCCCGACCTCCGGACTGAAGCCCTTCTCGTAACGGAGCCGGCCCGCCCGCCCCATCTCCTGGTTCCGGGCCGGATCCGCCGTGATGCGCCGCAGGCACGACGCGAGCGAGGCGGAGTCGCCCGGCCGGTGCAGCAGGCCGGTCTCCCCGTCCCCGACGAGTTCCACGAAGGCGCCGTGACCGGCGGCGACGGTCGGGACCCCGGCCGCCATCGCCTCCACGACCACCAGTCCGAACGCCTCCATCCAGGTCGACGGGGCCACCACGGCCACCGACCGGGCGACGGCGCTCCGGCACTCCCGGGCGTCGTACAGGCCGCCGTAGCGCACGTCGTCCCGGCCCGCCGCCCAGGCGGTCACCTCCTGCTCCAGCGGCCCCGTTCCGGCGATCACGAGCGGTACGCCCACACCGCCGGCCGCGGCCAGCTCGTCCCACGCCGCCATCAGCAGCCGGACGCCCTTGGCCTCCGCCAGCCGGCCGAGGTAGAGCAGGTGCTCGCCGGGGCCCTCCCGGCGGACGCCGGGTTCGGGCACGAAGTTGTGCTTCACCGCCAGCCGCCCGGGCGGCATGCCCGCCCGCACCAGGACGTCGCGCTGCGCCGCGGAGATGCACAGGAACCGCTCCACCCCCGACCACCACCGCCGCCGGTTGACCGACAGGCTGACCGCCAGCGGCACCGTGGCGGCCCGGGAGCCCCGGTAGCAGCCGTGCCGGACGGCGGGCAGCGGAGTCGCCCCGACGCACTCGGTGCACGGCCGGCCGTCCCGCTGGAGCGTGCCGGGCGGGCAGACCTGGGTGTAGTTGTGCAGCGTGGCGACGGCCGGCACCCCGGCGTCGGCGCAGGCGGCCAGCACCGCCGGCGACAGCAGCGGGAACACGTTGTGGACGTGCACCACGTCCGGCCGGTCGGCGCGGAGCCGCGCGGCGAGCTCCTTGCGGACCGCCGGGTTCCAGGGCACCAGCAGCGGCAGCGCGGCCTTGGCCGGCAGGGACATCGCACCGATGTCGTCGCTGCGCCGCTCGAACACCTCGACCCGGTGGCCGGCCGCGCGCAGCAGCTCCGCCTCCTGGTCGACCACCTTGTTCTCCCCGCTCGGCTGCGCCGAGGCGTAGCGGTTGTGCACCACGAGGACGTGCATGGTCAGGTCACCTCCCGGTACGGGATCCAGCGGGGGACACGTCGTGCGGGGCCTTCGGCGGCCGGGAGCGGGGCGGCCCCGGAGGGCGCCGCCAGCAGGGAGGCCGCCACGGCCAGGTGCAGCAGGTACGGCGAGGCGTCGCCCAGCCCGGCCTCGGTGTAGGAGGCGATGGCGCAGTAGCTGATCAGGAAGATCGCGCAGGCCCGCTGGAGCGACGGCGGCCGCAGCAGCGCGACGCCGCCCAGTACGACGAACACCGCCGCCACGATCGCGGTGCCGGTCAGCCCCTGCTCGTTGTAGACGGCCAGCCAGCTGTTGTCGATCGGCAGCCCGCCGAAGGACTTGTCGCCCAGGCCCATGCCGAACAGCTCCTCCGAGGCCGTCCGGGGGGCCGCCAGCAGGGCGTCCCACACCTTGGCCCGGCCGGTGAGGTTGGAGAAGTTCTCCTGGCTCTGCCCGCGCAGGAACCACGACTGGAGCGCGGAGGCGAAGCCCACCGCGGCCACCGTGGCGATCAGCACCGCCCAGCCGAAGAACCGGCGGGCGGCGGAGCTGGTCAGCATCAGCGAACCGATCGCCAGCGCCAGCCCGATGAACAGGCCGAGCGTCGCCGTCCGGGTGTGGGTCAGGGCGAGCAGGACCAGGGACGGCACGATGACCAGCGCCGCGCTCTTCCGGTCGGTCCTGCGGCCCAGCAGGAGCAGCACCGTCAGCCCGATGATCACCGCGGCGTACTGCCCGATCTGCGGCGGGGTCAGCGGCCACAGCGCGCCGACCAGCCGGCCGCCGTAGAGGTCGGGCATGGCCGCGCCCGGTGAGACGAGCAGCCCCGCGGCCACCGACCCGAGCACCGCCAGGTACATCCGGATGTGGTGCCGGACGAACGTCAGGCCGCCGTCCCACCAGCGGGTCAGCAGCCACAGCGTGCCGACGAACAGCGCCAGCCGGGTGCAGCGGAACAGCGCGCCGAACCCGGACGCCAGGTGTGCGCTGGAGATCAGGCTCGGCACCAGCAGCAGGGTGAGCAGGAGGACGTAGGCGCTGGGCCGCACCCGCAGCCGGAGGTTGACCGAGAGAGCCAGAACGAAGGCCGCGACCAGCGCGCCCATGGTGGCCATCTGGATCAGGGACCGGGGGAGGGGGATGATGGTCTGCGCGCCGGCCGAGCCGAGGGTGTTGAGGATCAGCAGCCCCCAGGCGATCCCGACGATCCGCTTCTCGCCCATCTCAACCACCGGCCCGCGGACCGAAGGTGCTGCCCTGGTCCTGCTGGTACGGCGGGGCCTGCCACTGGGCGGAGTCCAGCACCTTGCTCGGGTCGTGGGCGACGAACTTCCACGGTCCGGTGTAGACGTTGTCGTGCCAGCGGTTCTGCTGCTTGAGGGAGATCTCCTCGGCCACCCCTTCGCCCTGGTACGGCGACCAGTCCGGGTAGGTGCCGTAGTTGGCCAGCACCGCCATGCGGTCGCACTTCGCCGTGCAGTCGACGACGGCCGTGTCCAGCACGAACCGGTTGTCGTGGACGTCCACCCGCTGCGTCTTCCACCGGCAGTCGGCGAACAGCGGTGCACTCGCGATCGCCGGCGCCGCGCAGCGGTCGGGACGGTCCACCAGCAGGGTGCAGACCCCGGACGAGGTGTTGGCGGGGCTGTTGCAGAACCGGTCGGCGTTCTCCCACAGGGTGATCCCGTTCCAGTTGTTCTCCAGCAGGTTCCGGTAGACCTCGATGCGGTCCGTCCGGGCCGGGACCCGCGGCTCGCCGCCGGACTCGGACAGGTAGACCGTCGCGAACGGGAAGTCGTCGCCGCGCTCGGCGGACCTGCGGCCCTCGACCCAGTTGTTCTTCCGGATCACATTGTTCCGGATGACCGCGTTGTAGCTGATCTCGTAGATCAGCGCGGCACCGTCGTTGGCCTCCAGCACGTTGTCCTCGATGCGGAAGTCGTTGTCGTTGGTGTCCGCCCACAACCCGGCCCCGCGGTTGTCGTGCACCCAGTTCCCGCGCACGTCGGCCCCGTTGACCGCCCAGAACTTGACGCCCCCGGTACAGCCGCAGCCCGGCTTGCGCCGCTCCCAGTCGTCCTTGTTGTTGCCCGTGATCTCGTTGCCCTCGACCACCAGGCCGCCGAGGGGGCCGCCGCCCTTGTACGCGTTCATCCCGTACTGGCCGTTCCCGCGCAGACAGTTCGCGCGGACCTGCTGGCGGGCGCCGGCCATCAGCCCCGCCCCGGAGTTGTCCTGGATGGTCGTGTGCTCGATCACCCACCCGTCGGCCGACTCGTGGTTGACCACGCCCTCGTCCTGCGGAGCGACGAAGTTCTGCACGGTCAGATGGCGGATGGCCACGTCCGGGGCGCCGCCGCCGAACGCGTACTGGTTGGTCTTCCCGCCGTCCAGCACCGCGCCCGGGGCCCCGAGGTAGGTGTTCCCCTCCTTCGGGACCACCTGGGCGAAGCGGTCCGGATCCAGCCGGTGCGTGCCCGGCATGAGCCAGAACGTGGTCTTCGGGGGGCTGCTCTTGGTCTTCGCGGCGAGGTCCCCGGCCACCGCGGGGTCGACCGTGACGGCGCCCGCGGGCGCCGCGGCCGGCCCGGCCGCGGGGGCCGAACAGACCCGGGCGGCCACGGGGGCGGACGCCGACGCGGACGGCCCGGACGCCGGCTTGCCCTCGGGGGCGCCCTGCTCCGCGTCACAGCCGGCCGCCGCCAGCACGACCAGCGCCACCGCGGGTAACCCCCACTTCCGCCACTTCATCACCAGAACCACCCCCCCTTCCCTCTAGACGCCGAACCCGAGCACGGTCGTGAACCCCTCGCCGCCGTCGGCGAATCCGGTGCCGACCAGCGTCGTGGCGGGCTCCTTGCGCCCGAAGCCGGCCGAGTACCAGCCCAGCGGCGGGCCGGTCTCCGCGCGGTGCGCCCGCCAGGACAGCCGGCCGGGCAGGTCGAGCACCGCGGAGCGGTCCTCGCCGTCCACGCTCCAGGTGAGCAGCGCCCGGTCGCCGTCCAGCTCCGCGCTGACCGCCGGGCCGAGGTGGAACGCCAGCCGCACGGCCCGGCGCGGGCCGCTCACCTCGTCGACCACCCGCACCTCCCGGCTCGCACCCGTCAGCTCCACCCGCCGCCGGTGCACGGAGGGCCGGTAGCCGTCGTGCTCGGCGCACCAGCGCGACACCCGCTCGTCGGAGGTGTCCGCGACCAGGACGCGGGTCTGGGCGTGCCGGGTCCACAGGAACGGCCCGCCGGAGACCGACTGGTCGGCGCCGTCCAGCTCCAGGGTGTTGTGCCCCAGGGTGGACCGGAAGTACTGCCGCCACTCGGGCTGCCCGTGGTAGCAGAACGTCCCCGGGTCGGCGAGCACGTCGACCCCGTCGTGCCGGACCTCCACCGACAGCGCGTCCGCGTGGGCGTGCGCGGCGATCGACAGGAAGCCGTGCGGACCGCCGTCGCAGCGGACCCAGAGCTCCCCGGGACCGCGCAGCACCGTCATCCCCGCGTCGGGGAAGTGCACCGGCCGCTTCGCCGGACGGGTCACCGCCGGCGCGCCCGGCCGCACGAGCGCGGCCAGCAGCGCCGTCCGCACGTCGGTGCCGGTCACCGCGGGCCACCAGTCGAGCCTGCCGAACACGGCCTCCCCGGTGGACAGCAGCGAGCCCCAGCGGTCGGTGCCCGCACCGTCCACGACCAGGCCGTGCCCGTCGTCCGAGTCGCCCTGGCGCGGCGGCCGCAGCCGGTTGTCCACGACCGCCGCGAGCGCGTCCGTCATCCGCAGCAGGACCAGCCGCACCGCCGCGGGAACCTGCACGCCCGCGGCGTCCGCCTCGGCCAGCGCGGCCAGACCCAGCTCCAGCACCAGCCCGTGGTACTCGGAGGCCAGCTCCCGGTTGAGGCCGGAGAGGAAGGTGTTGCCGCGCAGGTGCCGCTCCAGCGACCGCAGCGCGTCGGCCCGCCACCGCTCCGAGGAGGGGAACCACCCGAACGCGCAGGCGGCGGCGAACTGCCCGGCGGCCTCGGCGATGACGTGGTTGTTCGCCGAGGACCCCCGGCTGGGGAACGCCGCCAGCCACCGCTGGTGGTGCCAGACCTGGTCCCGCGCCACCGGGTTCTCCTCGAACAGCCCGGCCGCCCCCGGCCAGCCGTCCAGGAGCCGGCGCACCCACACCCAGGACAGCAGCCGGATGCCCAGCTCGATGCCGCTGGTCCAGTGCACGCCGCTCAGCGGCGGATTGGCCTCCCACCACGAGCGCAGGTGCGCGGCCACCCGCTCGGCGTACCGCTCGTCCCCGGTGACCGCGTACGCGGCGGCGAGGACCGTCAGGTACTGGTGCCGGGACGGCTCCCAGATCTGCTTGACGTCGCCGACCGCCTCCTCGTCCCGGTAGGGCACGTCGAAGGCGTAGACCTGCGGGGCCCGCCGCCCGGTCTTCGGGTCCCACGACCAGTCCGGGTCCACCAGGTCCTCGCGGTCCACCCCGAAGAACCGGCCGTGCCCGGCCATCAGCCGGTCCGCCTCGGCGACCAGGCGCTTGGCGGCGTCCGGCGGCACCGCGTCCAGGGTCCCCGCGGGAAGCACCGCGGTGAACCGGGCGCCGCTCACGGCGGGGGCGTCGGGCGCGGACGTCCGCCACCGCCGCCTGCGCACCGCGTCGCCGGCCCGGCCGCCGACCTCCTGCGGCCCCATCCTGGACAGCCGCCGCAGGTACCAGCCCGCGCTCATGCTCATCGGGCGTCCGCCAGCGTCACGGGCACCCCGCCGGCCAGTCCGGTCTGCACGGCGAGGGTGGCCGCCGTCGTGGCGACCAACGACTCCAGCGGCACCGGCATCGGTCCGCCCGTCCGCACCGCCCTGACGAACGCGGCCAGTTCGGCGAGCTGGCCCTTGTCCCGGGCCTGGGGCAGCCGCGAGCTCACCCACCGCTTGGGCCCGTACACCGAGGCGCGCACGAAGTCGTCGAGGCGCAGCACCTTGCCGTCCGCGACCAGGTCGAGGGTCTCCTTCGGGAAGCCCGGTGCGCCCGTGGTGACGTAGCTGACGGTGGCGGTGGAGCCGTCCGGGTAGCGCAGCAGGACCTGGAGGTCCTCGTTGCCGGCGGTGCCGGTCGCGTAGACCGAGACCGGGTCGGCGCCCAGCAGCCAGCTCGCCGTGTCGATGAAGTGCCCGCCCTCGCCGGCGAACCGGGAGCCCTCGGTGCCTTGCTGGAGGTACCAGCTGCCGTGCTGGAGCCGGCCCGCGTTGACCAGGTAGCGCAGGCTCGCCGGACCGGTCCGGGTGCCGAACCGCTTCCGGGCCTCCTGGAGCAGCGGCGAGAACCGGCGGTTGAAGCCCACCTGCAGCCGGTCGTTGCCGGACTCCTCCACCGCCGCGAGCACACCGGCCAGCTCGTCCTCGGTGAGCGCGAGCGGCTTCTCCACGAACACCGTCTTGCCGGCCAGCAGCGCCTGCCGGGTCAGCTCGGCGTGGGAGCTGTGCCGGGTGACCACGAACACCGCGTCGATCGACTTGTCGCCGAGCACGGCGTCGAGGTCGGTGGTCGCCTCGGCGAAGCCGAACTTGCGCTGGGCGTTGGCCGCGGACAGCGCCGTCGTGGTGACGACCGTCGCGAGCTCGACGCCCTCGCGCTGCACCAGGTGCGGCAGCAGCATCGACGTGGCGTAGTTCCCCGCGCCGACGAACGCCAGGCGCACCGGCGACCCGGCGGCCCGGGACGGTGCGGACGCCCCCTCGGCGGAACGCCTGACCGCCGGTACAGCCAGCACCGGGGGCTCGGCCTCCGGCGCCTGGCCCGGGTAGCGGAACAGCACGGCCACGGCCTTCAGTTCGCCGTCCTTCAGCCGCTGGTACGTCTCGACGGCGTCGTCGAAGTCGGCGATGTGGGAGACCAGCGGCTCCACGTCCACCCGGCCGCGGGCGACGAGGTCGAGGAAGCACGCCAGGTTGCGGCGCTCGGTCCAGCGCACGTAGCCGATCGGGTAGTCCCGCCCGTCGAGCTCGTACTCCGGGTCGTAGCGCCCGGGGCCGTAGCTGCGGGAGAACCGGACGTCGAGCTCCTTCTCGTAGTACGCGTTCCACGGCAGGTCCAGACGGCACTTGCCGATGTCGACGACCCGCCCGCGGTCCCGGCAGAGCTTCGCGGCCAGCTCGACGGGCTGGTTGCTGCCGCCGCCGGCGGCCAGGTACACCTGGTCCACGCCGTGCCCGTCCGTCAGCTCGGCGACCGCCGCCTCCACGGCCGGGGACCCGGGGTCGCCGCAGGCCGCGGCGCCCAGCCGCTCGGCGAGCTCGCAGCGCACCGGGTCGGGGTCGGCGCCCACGACGCGGACCCCCGCGGCGGTGAGGAGCTGCACCACCAGCTGCCCGATCAGCCCGAGGCCGATGACCAGCGCCACCTCGCCTAGCTGCGGCTCGCCCTGGCGCACGCCCTGCATCGCGATCGAACCGACCGTGCCGAAGGCCGCGTGCCGGGGTTCGAGACCGTCCGGAACCCGCGCGTACAGGTTCTTCGGCACCCAGTTCAACTCGGCGTGCAGCGCGTGCTCGTTGCCGGCACAGGCCACCACGTCGCCGACCGCCACGTCGTCGATCCCGGCGCCGACCTGCTCGACCACCCCGCACAGCGAATAGCCCAGCGGCGTGTAGGAGTCCAGCTTGCCCATCACCTTGCGGTAGGTGGCGGGCACCCCGTTGACGGCCACGCTCTGCATGACCTTGGCGACCTGGTCCGGCCGGGAACGGGCCTTGCCCAGCATCGACATGCCGGCCTCGGACACCTTCATCAGCTCGGTCCCGGTGGAGATCAGCGAGTAGGAGGTGCGGACCAGCACACCCCCCGGCTTGCACCCCGGCACCGGCACGTCCAGCACCGCCAGCTCGCCGCTCTTGTAGTTCTGTACGACCTGCTTCACCCGAACTCCTCTGAAATTGCTAAGCCGTGAACCGCGTGCTCTGACCGGACCCGGCGATCGCGCCGCGGTACCAGTACTCGAGGGTCAGCACGTGCCATAGATGCTTGGAGAAATCCCGCTGCCCGGCGGCGTCCTCGGCGGCGAGCCGCGCCAGGGCGTCACGGCGCAGGAACCCGGAGCGGACGAGTTCGCCGTCGTTGATGACCTCGCGCACCAGCGGCGCCAGGTCCCGGCTCATCCAGGCGCGCAGCGGGGCGCTGAACAGGCCCTTGGGCCGGTAGACGATCTCCCGGGGCAGGATCGACGTCGCCGCTTCCTTGAGGACGGCCTTGCCCTGCCGCCCGACGATCTTGCGGTCCCCGGGGAAGGTGAACGCGGCCTTGACCACCTCGACGTCCACGTACGGGACGCGCACCTCGGTCGACGCGGCCATGCTGGAGCGGTCCGTGTAGGCGAGGTTCAGGCCCGGCAGGAACATCCGCGAGTCGCCCAGGCACATGCGGTTGACGAAGTCGTCGAGGTCGTTGTCCTCGTACACGTCCGCGTGCTCGGTCAGCACGTCGTCGACCGTCCCGGCCAGGTCCGGATCGATCAGGCCGAGCAGCTCGCCGCGATCGTACATGGTGTAGCTGCGCCGGAAGGCGGTCTCCTCCGGAAGATCCGCGAAGGACAGGAAACGCTTCGCGAAGCGCACCGAACGCAGCCCCCGGCGGGAGGTGGCGACCGGCAGCCGGTCCACGGCGGCGGACACACCGTGCCGCAGGGGCCGCGGGACGCGCTGGTAGCGCAGCGCGAGCACGTTGGCCAGGTGCTTGCGGTAGCCGGCGAACAGCTCGTCGGCACCCATCCCCGAGAGCATCACCTTCACCCCGGCCTCCCGGGCGGCCGAACAGATCAGGAAGGTGTTGATCGCGGCGGGGTCGCCGATCGGCTCGTCCAGGTGGTACGTCATCCGCGGCAGCAGGTCGAGCACGTCCGGGGCGATCTCGATCTCGTGCAGCTCGACGCCGTACCGCTCGGCCACCGTCCGGGCGTAGCGCAGGTCGTCCGGCATCGCCTCGAACTTGGCGTCCTCGGCGCGGAACCCGATCGTGTAGGCCGACATCCCGGGCCGGTGGCGGGCCGCCAGGGCGGTCAGGTAGCTGGAGTCGAGGCCGCCGGAGAGGAAGGTCGCCACGGGCACGTCGGAGAGCAGGTGCCGCCGGGTCGACTCCTCGACGATGGCGGCCAGGTCGGGCAGCTCACCGGCGCGGGCCCGCTCCCGGCCCTCGGCCGCGACGTCCCTCAGGTTCCAGTACCGGCCGCGCTCCACACTGCCGTCCGGCCGGCACCGCAGCCAGCTCCCCGGCGGCAGCTTCTCCGCCTCGCGGTACGCGCACCGCGAGTCCGGCACCCAGTAGTACAGCAGCGAGGCCACCAGCGCGGCGTGGTCCACCTCCAGCGCACCGCCGGTCGCGGCGGCGAGCGCCTTCAGCTCGGAGGCGAACACCAGGCCGCCGCCCCGCCGCAGCAGGAACAGCGGCTTGACGCCCAGCTGGTCGCGGGCGAGCACCAGCTCCCCGGTCCGCTCGTCGAAGATCCCGAACGCGAACATCCCGCGCAGCCGGGGCAGGCAGTCCGTGCCCCAGCGCCGCCAGGCCTCCAGCAGCACCTCGGTGTCGGAGGTGCCCCGGAAGCGCACCCCGCCCGCGGCCAGTTCGGCGCGCAGCTCCGGCGCGTTGTACAGCTCCCCGTTGTACGTGAGGACGAGCCCGTCGGAGACCATCGGCTGGGCGCCGGTCTCCGAGAGGTCGATGATGGCCAGCCGGCGGTGTCCGAGCTGCACCTCGCCGTCGCCGACGGGGTGGCCGTACCGGCCCGCCCCGTCCGGACCGCGGTGGGCGAGGGTCTCCGTGAGCCGGTCGGTCACGGCCTTCCCGTCCGGCCACCGGTACGTGCCTGCGATGCCACACATGTCCTACCGTGCCTCCTGGTCGCTGTCCGGAACCCGCGCCGCCCACACGGGCAGCCGTTCCGTCTGCCGCCCGCCCGTGCCGTTCTGCCGGGCGGGCCGCTCGTTGGGGCCGCGCAGCGCGCTGTGCGGCCCTTCCCACAAAGTGCCGTCGGTGCGGTCCCGCGGATCGGGGTCGATCAGCACCACCCCGGTCACCGTGACGCCCTGTTCCGCGAGCTGCCGCGCCACCGTGTGCAGCCACGCGGCGCTGCCGTGCCCGGCACGCACGACGAGCACGGTCCGGGTGCCGAGGTGCGGCAGCCCGCTCCACGCCGTGCCGGGGGCGACCGAGCCCACGCCGAACCGGCGCTCTCCCGGGGCCGCCTCCGCGGCGTCCTCCCCGACCACGGTCAGCTCCGCGGGCCTGCCGCGGTGCCGGGTGATCCGCAGGCCCGGCAGGCCGTCGACGACCGACACCGGTCCCTCCGCCGCCAGTGCCGCCGCGAGGTCCAGGGCGATCAGGGCGGCGGCCTGGGCGCAGCCCAGTTCCAGCAGGGACACCGGTTCCGCCGAGCCGCGCACCGTCCGGGCCAGGGAGGTGGTGAGCCGCTCCCGCGCCCCCCGCGTCGCGCGCCGCTGGAAGCGCCCGGCCGACCGGCGGGGGAGCTCCGCGATGACGGAGGCCCCCAGGTTCGCCGCGATCTCCCGGCGCAGCACGGGGCGGTCCGCCACCACCGCGCCGACCGCGGCCACCGCGAGCCCGACGACCAGTCCGAGGACCAGCCCGATCCCCGCGTCGGTGACGGCGGCCTTGGGCAGGGAGTGCCGCACCGCCCGCGGCGCGTCCACGACCTGCGTGCCGGCCACCAGCTGGGGCGTGCCGACCCGCGCCTCCGCGGCCCGCTGGCCGAAGTCGGTGATCCGGGCGGTCAGTTCGGCCCGGCGGGCGAAGAGCGACTCGGTGTTCGCCGACGCCTTCGGCCCGGTCTCCGGGGTTCCGGTCCCGATCGCCTTGTTGACCTGGTCGAGTTCCTCCCGCAACCGGTCCCGCTGGTCGAGGAGGGTCTTGGACTCGGCCTCCGCGGCTTCCTGGATCCGCCGCACGTGGTCCGCGACGAACGCGTCGGCCAGCGCCTTGGCCCGGGCTACGGCCTGCGCGTCGCTGTCACCCGTCACGTCGATCTGGAGCAGGTTGTTGGTCAGCCCGACACCCGCGTACTCCTTCATGAAGTCCTCGGGCTTCTCCCGCGACTTCAGGGTCTTGAGGGCCCGTTCGGCGATCCGTGTGGTCTGCAGCAGCGCGACGTCGGTGCGGATCAGCGTCCCGGGGTCGTTCGGCTGGTCCTGCTGGTGCGCGACCAGCACCTTCGTCACCGCGGTCGGCGGCGGCGGGAGCAGCACCGCCACGGCCGCCCCGATGAGCAGCCCCAGCAGGGCCAGGGAGCTCCACAGGCGGCGGCGCCTGCGCACCGACACCACGAGCGTCTGCAGGTCCAGCAGCGGAGCGCCGTGCGACGGCTCCGTAGTCGTACTCATGGTCACCCTGAACTTCCCGTCGCGTCGGCGCCGACCGCGACCGCCGGTGCGGCGGCCTTGCGGGAGCGGCCGGCGGACTTCGCCGGACCGGCCTGGACCGTGCCGACGAGGACGATGCCGACGATCTCGTGTCCCGCGTCCGCGCACGCCCCGGCGATCCCCGCGAGCTCCCCGGTGGTCCAGCTGCCGGGGCTGAGCAGGACCACGGCACCGGACTCGTCGTCGCGGTCCGCAATCACCGGCCCGGCCACCGGGACCCCGGCCACCCGCAGCTGCGGATCGCCCTCGGCCCCGGCGGTGAACTGCTCGGCGGCCCGGAGGGCGTTGCGGTCGCCCTCCGGGACGAGCAGCAGCACCCGCCGGGGGTCCCTCAGCCCGTCGCGCAGGCGGGCGTGCACCCGCCGGTAGCGGAGCTGCCGGCCGGCCTCGTCGCCGGACGCGCTCGGGGCCGGCACGTCCCACCGGACGTCGAGGGCCAGCAGCCGCCCGATCCCGGCCTTCGGACCACGTCCCCCCGGCCGGTCCGCCGGCCGTTCGGCGGGCACGTCGACCGTGCCCAGCACCACCGCGCCCAGCGCCGCGGCGATCTCCGCCCCGGTACGCGCGCGACGGCTCATCCGCAGGGCCGTCAGATGGCCGACGACCCCGAGCAGGAGGAACAGCACCGCCCCGGTGACGACGAGCTGCGTCCTGGTCGGCGGCGCCTCGCCGGTCGGCCGCGGCGCCGGCCCCATGACGACCATGTTGGCCTTCAGGGACTTGTTCGCGGCCGGGTCGGCCTGGACCAGCTTGTCCACGGCCTCCTGGAGCGTGGTGCGCAGCTTCGAGAGTTCGGTACGGGTCTGCACGCTCTCCACGCTCTGCCCCCGCCCGGCCGCGTCGGCCAGCTCGGTGATCCGGCGGCTGGTCTGGGTGACCAGCTGCCGCAGGGCCTCGGGCCGCGCCGCCGCCTCGGGGTCGGAGCTGTCGCCCGAGATCCGCGCGGCGAACGCCACGAACTGCTGCGCCACCTGGTCGGAGAGCCGCTGCGCGCGCTCCGGGGTGTCGGCCGTGCCCGAGATCCTGATGATGTTGCCGTCCGTGGCCTTCGCGGTCACCTGCTCCCGCAGCTCGGTGCGGCTGACCTTGGTCCAGCCGAGGGCCGAGGCCGCCCGGTCGACCACGACCGAGCTGGCCGCGATCTCCGCCTGGGTCAGCAGCTCGCGCTCCTCCCACGCCCCCGGCAGCAGCACCGACGCCGATGCCGTGTACCGCGCCGGGACCAGCAGCGAGACGCCGTAGCCGAGGAGCGCGCCCACCACCGCGAGGACGGTGAGCAGCCGCCAGCGACGGCGGAAAATCCGCCCGATCGTGACCAGGCGTATCGTGTCGTCGCTCAACGGAGCGGCCTCTTCCCCGAACGGTCGGAGGAGCCGGCCGGCACCGCACCGCGGTCACGGCAGGCGGCGGCGTACGCGGAGAGCAGCGAAGCCTGCGAGTTGCGCCAGGCGAGCGGCCCGCCGATCCGCTCCTGGCCGATCTTGCCCATCAGGGCGCGCTTCTCCGGGTCGTCCAGCAGCAGCGCGATCAGCCGGGCGAACTCGCCCTCGTCGTTGGCGGGGGCGTAGACGGCCGCGTCACCGGCGGAGACCCGCGCCTCCTTGAGGTCGAACGAGACGATCGGCCGGCCCATCACCATGTACTCCAGGACCTTGTTCATGGTCGACACGTCGTTGAGCGGATTGCGCGGGTCGGGGGAGAGGCACACGTCCGCGGTGGACAGGTACCGCGCCAGGTCGGCGTCCGAGACGCGCCCGGTGAACTGCACCTGCTCGGAGAGCCCGAGCTGCCGGGACAGCTCCACCATCGCGTCGAAGGTGTCGCCGCCGCCGACGAACACCGCGTGCCAGTCGCTGCGCCCGACCTCGTCGCGGAGCTTCGCCAGGGCGCGCAACGCGTAGTCCACGCCGTCCTGCGGGCCCATGACCCCGAGGTAGCACAGCAGATGGGGCTTGCCGCGCTTGAGCTCGGGCTCGGGCGGCACGGGGTGGAAGCGGTCGGTGTCGGGCGCGCTGCGGACCACGAAGACGTCCTCCGGGCGCCGGCCGCCGCGGCGCACCGCGACGTCCCGGTAGCTCTCGTTCGTGGCGAGCACGACGTCGGCGGCCCGGTAGGTGAGCCGTTCCAGCGCGCACACGGCCCGGTAGAGCAGGTCCTCGCCGCGGTCGAACCGGGAGAGGTACAGCTCGGGGACCAGGTCGTGCTGGTCGAAGACGAACCGTGCCCCGTGCCGCTTGAGCCACAGGGCCGGCAGGAACAGCAGGTCGGGCGGGTTGCAGGCGTGGACCACGTGGACCGGGCCGACCTTGCGGGCCAGCCGCATGGTGTGCCACAGCGCCGATCCGTACTCCTTGAGGTAGCCGGCCGGCCCGCCGGTGGCCGCGCGCAGCGGGTAGCGGTGGATCCGCACCCCGTCGATCACGGCCTCCGGCTCGGTGTCCCGCTTGGTCCCCTGGGGGCAGATGACGTCCACCGTCCAGCCGGCGTCGCGCAGCGTCGTGCACTCCTGCCACACCCGCCGGTCGAAGGGCACCGACAGGTTCTCCACCAGGACCAGCGCACGCCGGCCGGTGGTGCGGCCGCCGGCGGCCGCACCACGCGTCGTTTCACCAGGCAAGGCCCACGTACCCCGGTTCGGTCCGGCGCTCGTCGGCGTCGGGAAGGTGGATGAGGTCGATGATCACCGGGCCGTCGCCGTGCGGCAGCGCCGCGAGCACGTCCGGGTCCCTGGTCCCCACCAGGCACACCTCGGCGTGGTCGAGGACCTCGTCGACGGAGTCCGCGAGCAGGTGCGCGAGGTGCGGGAGCCGGTTCTCGATGTACTCCCGGTTCGCGCCGAGCAGCCGGGACAGGCTCACGTTGGCGTCGTAGATCTTCAGGTCGTACCCCTTGCCGAAGAGCCGCTCCGCCAGCTCGACGAGGGGGCTCTCGCGCAGGTCGTCCGTGCCGGGCTTGAAGGACAGCCCGAACAGGCCCGCCCGGCGCTTGCCGGTGCGCTCCACCAGCTCCACCGCGCGTTGCAGGTGGTCGGCGTTGGAGGGCAGGACGTGGGAGAGGATGGGCACCGACACGTCGGCCCGCTGTGCTGCGTGGACCAGGCTGCGCAGGTCCTTGGGCAGGCAGGAACCGCCGAAGGCGAAGCCGGGCCGCAGGTAGGCGGGGCTGATGTTGAGCTTGCGGTCGGCCAGGAAGACGTCGATCACCTGGTGCGAGTCCACCCCGAGGGCCCGGCACACCGCGCCCAGCTCGTTCGCGAACCCGATCTTCAGGCCGTGGAACGCGTTGTCCGCGTACTTGATGGCCTCGGCCACCGGGACGGGGACCCGGAACACCTCGCCGGGCAGTCCGTCGTACAGCGCGGCCACCACGTCGCCGCTCGCCGCGTCCAGCTGGCCGATGACGGTCTTGGGCGGGTCGAAGAAGTCCCGCACGCTCGTGCCCTCGCGCAGGAACTCCGGGTTGACCGCGACCCCGACGTCCACTCCGGCGGTGCCGCCGACGGACTTCTCCAGGATCGGCACGAGCAGGTCCAGGCAGGTGCCCGGGAGCATGGTGCTGCGGAACACCACGGTGTGCCGTCCGCCCCGCTCCGCGAGCGCCGCGCCGATCTGCTCGGTCACCCGCTCCAAGTACGTCGTGCAGAGGCTGCCGTTGGGCTCCGAGGGCGTGCCCACGCAGACCAGCGACACCTCGCTCTCCATGATCGCCTCGCGGACGTCACCGGTGGCGCGTAAGGCCCCCGTCCGCACGACCTCGGCGATGAGCTCGCCGATGCGTTCCTCGACCACCGGGGCCTTGCCGTCGTTGACCAGGTCCACCTTCACCTGGCTGACGTCCACCCCGACGACCTCGTGGCCCATGCTGGCCAGGCACGCGGCCGAGACGCAGCCCACGTAGCCGAGGCCGAAAACACTGACCTTCATGACTCGTTCCTCCCCCCAGGCAGGCCCCCTCGGCCTGCGTTCCGCGCGTCTGCCCGACGGCGACTCACGCGCATCAATACGCCCCCTGCCCGTAGACCACCGCACGCAGCGTCTTCCACAAGATCACTGTGTCCAGGGCCAGCGACCAGTCCTCCACGTACCGCAGGTCCAGCCGGACCGCCTCCTCCCACGACAGGTCACTGCGTCCGCTGATCTGCCACAGACCGGTGAGTCCGGGCTTGACCAGCAGCCTCCGCCGGATGTCCGGACCGTACGCGGCGGACTCCTCCGGCAGCGGGGGCCGCGGTCCGACGAGCGACATCGACCCCGTCAACACGTTGAAGAGCTGCGGGAGTTCGTCGATGGAGTACCGGCGCAGCACCGCTCCCACCCGGGTGACCCGGGGGTCCCGGCGGAGCTTGAAGAGCAGGCCCGCACCCTCGTTGCGGTCGGCCAGCTCGGCCCGTACCCGGTCGGCATCGGCGATCATGGTGCGGAACTTGAGAATGGTGAACTCGCGTCCGTCCTTGCCGACCCGGCGCTGCCGGTACACCGCCCCGCCCCGGCTGTCCGCGAGCACGAGCAGCGCGACGAACGCCATCAGTGGTGCGAACAGCATCAGCAGGACCGCCGCGCCCACCCGGTCGACGACTTCTTTGACCGCCCGGCGGCCGCCGGTGAAGATCGGCATGCTGACCCGCAGCAGGGGGATCCCCAGCACCGCGTCCACGTGCAGCCGCGGTCCGGCGACCTCCATCAGCACCGGGGCGACGACCATCTCGGCGTCGCTGCCCTCCAGGTTCCACGCCAGCCGCTGGAGCCGGTCCGGCGACCAGTGCGGGTCCGGGGTGACCGCCACGACACGGTAGCCGTCGCGGCGGACGTGGTTGGCCACGTCCGCCAGCCTGCCGACGACGGGTACGCCGTCCAGCTGGTCACCGTCTCCGTCGAGTCCGAGGCCGTCCGTCGTGCACACCGCGTCCACGCGCCAGCCGAGGTGCGGGAACTTGCGGGTCCTGGTGATCAGGTCGTGCAGCGTGTCCGGGCTCCCGGCGGCGAGCACCGGTCGCAGGCACTGCCCCTCATTCCGCTGTTTGTGCAGCCAGAGGCGCAGAATATACCGCGTGGTCATGGTGACGATCGCGATCGCGGGGATCGCGACGAAGATCCATAATTTGATGTTGCGCGAGGCGAGGGCGATCCCGCCGAGCGCCAGTAAGACGGTCGCCGTGAACAGTGAGCGGCCGAGCCGACGGAATTCCTCCGCACCCTGGCCGAGAACTGCCGGAGCCCATGACCGGTTGACGGCCAGTGCTGCCAATACCAGCAGTTCGGTGCCGAATGCGAGGATTCCCCATTTCTCGTGCCAGTTGGCCGCGTCCCGAGCTCCGAAGAAGTTGCCGATGGACGCCACCACCAGGGCGGTTGCCACCGTGTCGCTGGTGATCACGGTACGCCGGTACCGATGCTCCCAGTCACTTGTGGGCCGACTGATCGTCCCGTTCGCCAGACGCCCGCGCGCCGACGGGAACGGGCTGACTAATCCCCCTTGCCGCACAGAACCCCCCAGGTCCCCAAAGGTACGACGTGATCGCTGATCGCATTGCTCCGCCGGGAGGCCCCCGCCTCCCGAACCGCGCTGTTCCTACCCGGGATCCCCACCCGGCCGTGTCGGAACTGCTCGGACAAACCCCACCCCGGCGGCAGCGGACCGCATGCCGCGCCGGTATTTGGACGTGCGCGAGATCCCGCCGAAACCTTGGATGCTCCCCCGCACCCAAGGCCCTGGTGCGGGCCCCGAGAATTGATCATCCCCCACGCCTCGTGCCGGGGGGACGTGATTGCTGGCTTTTCGTAGCGCCTGGCCGGTAGATCGTTTACTGGTTGCTCGTGTACGAACAGCTGAAGCACGGTCAATCTAGACCATGGCGAGCCGGTATGAAGAGCAGATGTGTGAAATTCGTGTTCAAGCCTTCAGACGGGTTCCACGGATCGGTGGGCACCCGGGGCCCGCCCGCCGTGCAGCACCTCGTTCCGTCCCAGGTCAAGGCCGCCGAACCGGCCATCCGGCGCCCGCCGCGGAGCGTGCGCCCCCGTGCTTCCGGTTCTGCCGGCGCAACGGCAGGCGCCCTGCCGCCCCGGGGGTCCGGGGCGACAGGGCGCCTGGGGTGTGCGCGGTGCGCGGGTCAGCCGAGGGCGGACGCCGGCTGCGGGGCCGGGGTCTGCGCGCCGGCGGCGTCGGTGCGCTGGGCCAGCAGCCGCTGGGCGAGTACGCCGAACACCACGGCGAACACGGTCCACAGGACGACCTGGACGGCGATCGAGGCGACCCGGAACTCCCACAGCAGGGCGGCGGGGAACTCCGGCTTGACGGCGTCCGTGTTGTCCGGGAGGACCAGGAAGGCCAGCCCGGCGGCGAGGACGAAGCCCGCCCCGGCCGCCAGCGTCGCGTTCCAGTTGCCCAGGCGCGGAGCCAGGCGCCGCCCGAGGACGATCGCGCCGACGCCCAGCAGGACGCTGAGCAGGATCATCAGGAAGAACAGCGTGGTGCGCTGCCCGATGGTGTCCGGGTTGCCGACGGCCGGCGGGGTGGCCGGGTACTTGAGGAACGGCACCAGGTAGACGGTGGCGAAGGCACCGGCCGCCGTGAGCGCCGCCGTCGCCCGGGGGCTGAACCGGCCGACCCGGCCGAGGGCGAAGGAGAACGCGAGGGAGGCGATGCCGCCCAGCGCGACCCCGTAGACCAGCACACCGGTGGCGAGGCCGACGGTGGACTGCACGGGGCGGCTGACGAGTTCTTCCTCCTCCTCCGCCGCGGCGGGGGCGTCGCCGCCGTGACCGGCGTGGCCGGCCGCCGGGGCGGCCTCCTGGGCGGCCGCGGCCTCCTCGACGGCGATGGAGCCGCGTACCGGGGGCTCACCGACCACGTAGGCGACGGCGAAGGCGAACAGACCGGCGATCAGGCCCGCGAGCATGCCGCGGACCAGCAGACCTCTGACAGTGGAGGCGTACATGATGCGTGCGCCTCTCAGTGGCAGGGGAAGCCGAGCAGGTGACGGCCGTCGTGCACCCACTCGTGGACGGCCTCGCCGGAGAACACGGCGGTCGCGCCCTGCTCCGCGCCGACGAAGTACAGGGCCACGAGCATCAGCAGGCCGACGAAGGCGGCCCAGGGAAGGACCGCGCGCACGGGCAGCGGGGCCGAGGGCGAGAGGGCGGGGGCGGGTACGGCAGCGGAAGCGAGAGCCTCGGCCATGGGGAACCTCCTTGGGGAACAACGCGTCCCATGTGGTGGTGCGGTACGACGGTCCTCGGGTCTGACTCGCCGCGCCGCCACCCCCGGGAGGGGAGCCGACGCAGCACACAGTGGCGCGACCATGCCGGATTCACACCGGGCTTCCGTCTCGCCGTCGTCGCTATGTGCAGATGTCGCCGCGACGCTACAACCCCGAAGGCCGTCTGACCAGCGGATGAGTCACTGATCACACGACCCGTCCGGGCCGTGGGACGGCCCCGTTTCCCGGCGGCCGCGCGGGTTCGCGCAGGGCCCGCCCGCACGGGTACCTTGTTGCACATTCTTTGCAAGAACGAATCATGTGTGAAAGGGGCCGGCGTGGGCGCTCCGGTGGTGCTGGGCATCGAGTCCTCCTGTGACGAGACAGGAGCCGGGATCGTGTCCGGCGGGCGGCTCCTCGCCCACGTCGTGGCGTCGAGCATGGACGAGCACGCCCGTTTCGGCGGGGTGGTGCCGGAGATCGCCGCCCGCGCCCACCTCCAGGCGTTCACCCCGGTCGTCCAGGAGGCCCTGGACCGGGCGGGGTTGCGGCTGCGCGACCTCGACGCCGTCGCCGTCACGACCGGGCCCGGCCTGTCGGGCGCCCTCCAGGTCGGGCTCGCCGGGGCGAAGACGCTCGCGTACGCGGCGGGGGTGCCGCTGTACGGGGTGCACCACCTGGCCGGGCACGTCGCCGCCGACACCCTGGAGCACGGGCCGCTCCCGAACCCCTGCATGGTGCTGATCGTGTCGGGCGGCCACACCTCGCTGCTGCTCGTACGGGACCTCGTGCGCGATCCGATCCTGCACCTCGGCGACACCGTCGACGACGCGGCCGGGGAGTGCTTCGACAAGGTGGCCCGGGTGTTCGGACTGCCCTACCCCGGCGGGCCCGCGATCGACCGCGCCGCCCGCACGGGCAACCCGTGCGCGGTGGCCTTCCCGCGCCCGCTGACCGGGCCGCGCGACGACCCGTACGCCTTCTCCTTCTCCGGCCTGAAGACCGCCGCCGCGCGCTGGGCCGAGCGGCACCGGCAGAGCGGCGAGGAGATCCCCCTGGCCGACGGGGCCGCCTCCCTCCAGGAGGCCGTCGCCGACGTGCTCACCCGCAAGGCGCTGGCCGCCTGCACGGAGTACGACGTGCGGACCCTGGTCGTGGTGGGCGGGGTCGCGGCCAACTCCCGGGTCCGGGCCCTGGCCGAGGAGCGCTGCGCCGCCGCCGGGGTGGAACTGCGGGTGCCGCCGCTGACCCTGTGCACCGACAACGGGGCGATGATCGCGGCCGTCGGCGACCTCCTCGTACGGGCGGGCGCCGGCCCGGCACAACTGGACGTGTCCATCGACCCGTCGGCCCCCCTGGAATACGCCGCCCTGCACCCCGCGGCCGCCGGACGGCGCCTCGTGGGCTGATCGCTCCGGTGCGGGAACCGGGGGGCCGCGGCGCCCGACTGCCTTCCCGGACGCCACGGCCGGGACCCGGCCGGACGGCGTGACCCGCACGGCACCCACGAGCTGGAGCACCGCATGAACCGAAGGAACCTCCTCAGGGCATCGACCGCGCTCGGCGCCACCGGCGTCGTCACGGGACTCACCGGAGCCGGCGCGGGCGCCGCTGCGGCCGCAACCGCTCCGGCAGGGCCGTCCGCAGGGAGGGGGAGCGGACCCCTGCGCGTGCACGTCGTCATGTTCGACGGGGTCGAGGAACTCGACTTCGCCGCCCCCTACGAGGTCTTCTCCGCGGCGCGCTTCTTCACCGACCGGGCCGTCGAGGTCCGCTACGTCACCGCCTCCCGCCCCGGACACGTCCGGGCCTCCTACGGCACCCGGGTCCAGGTCGACCACGGCTGGGCCCCGGACGAGGCCGACGTGATCGTCGTGCCGGGCGGCGGCTACGCCCGCCGCGAGGACCCCGGCGTCTGGGCCGAGATACGCCGCGGCACCCTCCCGCGCGCGCTCGGGGCGGCGCCCCGCGCCGGACTGACCGTCAGCGCCCTGTGCACCGGAGTCATGCTGCTCTCCGCCGCCGGACTGACCCGCGGACGGCCCTGCACCACCCACCACAAGGCCCGGCCCGACCTCGAACGGCAGGGCGGCGTACTGAAGAACGCCCGCGTCGTCGACGACGGGGACCTCGTCACCGCCGGCGGCATCACCTCGGGCCTGGAACTCGCCCTGTGGCTCGTACGCCGCGAACTGGGCCCGGACACGGCGACCGCCGTCGAGGCCATGCTCGAGTACGAGGCCCGCGGCACGGTCTGGTCCCGGTAGCCCCTCCTGCGGCCCGCGGACACGGGACGGTGCGGACCGTCGGCTCGGCGGTCCGCACAGCCCCTCGGGCGGTCACCCGTCAGCAGTCGTCTCCGTACCCTCCGCCCCAGTCGTCATCGTCGTCGTACCAGCCGTGACCGTGGTCGTCGTCGTCCCAGCCACCGCCACCGTGGCTCACGGAGGCGACCGAGTGGGTGGGCACCGCCGCGGAGGCCGTACCCGCTGCTCCGATGGCGGCGCCGCCGGCCATCAGGACTCCGATCGCGGACGCCGCGAAGAGCCGCTTCACTCTCAGTGCTCGCATGGTTCAAAACCCTTCTCGTCACTGCGCCGCTCACAACGGCGCGAAATCTCCTCGTCCTCCTTCCTTCCACCACACGGAGTTCTGCCATGACCCGATGAAGCAAGGGGGTGCGCGTCCGCCGTCTACGCGGCTGTTCGAGCCGCGGACCAGGGCGCCGATCGCGCGTTCCGCACGGCCGGATGAATCAGCGCGGGCGGGGTGCCCGTTCCCGCGATGGCGGCCGTCTCCTGTCCATGCTAGTCACCTGCGTGCGGGCCGCATCCGGGGAGCAGGCGGAGCGGCGCGCGGTACCGGCCGCGCCGCTGCCGTTTTCCGCCCGCCCCCTGCGGTATACGTCTCCTGGGGCCCGCCGGATTTCCCGCGAAGGGGTGTGCTGCTGTGGCTGGTGTGGAACACACGACGTGCTGTGTGGTGGGGGGCGGTCCGGCCGGCATGGTGCTGGGGCTGCTGCTCGCCCGGGCCGGGGTCGAGGTGACGGTGCTGGAGAAGCACGGGGACTTCCTGCGCGACTTCCGCGGCGACACCGTGCACCCCTCGACCCTGTCGCTCCTGGACGACATCGGCCTCGCCGAACGCTTCGCCCGGCTGCCGCAGCGCCGGGTCTCCTCCGTCCAGTTGCCCCTGGGGACGGACCGCTCCCTGGTCACCGTCGGGAACATCGCGGCACTCCCCGGGAAGTACAACTACATCGCCATGGTGCCCCAGTGGGACCTGCTCGACCTGCTCGCCGACGAGGCCCGCAAGGAACCCTCCTTCCGGCTGCGCATGGACACCGGGGCGACCTCCTTCCTCATGGAGCGCGGCCGCGTCGCGGGCGTCCGCTACCGCACCGCGGACGGCCGCACCGGCGAACTGCGGGCCACCCTGACCGTGGCCTGCGACGGCCGCGGCTCGCTCGCCCGGGACCTGCCGGAACTCGGCCTGGAGGGCTTCCCCTGCCCCATGGACGCCTGGTGGTTCCGGCTGCCGCGCACCGAGGACGACCCCAGCGGGCTCCTCGGCGGCCTGGGCGACCGGTTCTTCGCCGCGCTCATCGACCGCGGCGACTACTGGCAGTGCGCGGGCCTCATCCCCAAGGGCACCGACGCCGAACGCCGCGCCGAGGGCCTGGAGCGCTTCATGACCCGCTTCACGGAGGCCGTGCCGTGGCTCGCCGACCGGGCCGGCGCCGTCACCTCCTGGGACGAGGTCAAGCTCCTCGACGTACGGCTGGACCGGCTGCGCCGCTGGCACCGCCCGGGACTGCTGTGCATCGGCGACGCCGCGCACGCCATGTCGCCCGTCTTCGGCATCGGCATCAACCTGGCCGTCCAGGACGCGGTGGCCGCGGCCCGCCACCTGGTGCGGCCGCTGCGCGCGGGCACCGTGGGGCTGCACGACGTCCGCCGCGTCCAACTGCGCCGCTGGCCCACCACGGTGCTGACCCAGGGCTTGCAACGCCTGGCCCACGAGCAGGTGATCGAACCCCTGCTGGCGGGCCGCACCGCCTTCGGGGACCCCCGCCGTGCGAAGCGCATGACGGAGCTGATCACGGAGTCCCGCTGGCTCAACCGCGTCCCGGCGTACTTCATCGGCTACGGCGCCCTGCGCGAGCGGCCCCCGCGGGAGTCCCTGCGCTGACCTCCCGGCGGGGGTGCCGCCCGCCGGTCAGGCGGTGCGCAGCCGGGTGGCGGCCGCCTCGGCCTCGCGCACGACGCGCCGGGTGTCGACGTCGACCAGCCGGCCGCCGAGCTTCAGGGCGCGCCCGTCCACGAACACGGCGTCCACGTTCTCGGGCCGCCCGTTGAAGACGATCTGGCCGACCGGGTCGAAGCGCGGGGCGAAGTTCAGGGCGGCCGGGTCGACGACCACGACGTCGGCCCGCTTGCCGGGGGTCAGGGAGCCCACCACGTCCGCGATGCCGAGGGCCTCGGCTCCGCCCAGGGTGGCCATCCGCAGGACGTCGGGCACCTGCGGGAAGACCTCGGCCCGGGTCGCGCGGACGCGTTGCAGGCCGACGGCCGCCTTCATCAGCGCGTGGAAGTCGGAGCTGTCGTTGGTCCCGCCGTCCAGGCCGAGCCCGACCTTGACGCCCCTGCCCGCCAGGTCGGACAGCCGCATGATGCCGGAGCCCAGCCGCATGTTGCTGAGCGGGCAGTGGGCCGCGCGCACGTCGTGCTCGGCGAGGGCGGCGATCTCCGCGTCCGTCAGGTGGACCGCGTGGTTGACCAGCAGCCGCGGACCCAGCGCACCGATGTCGGCGAGGACCCCGAGGGGGTCGTCGGCGCGCTGCTCGGGCCGTTCCAGCACATGGGAGTTGAGCATGACCCCCAGCTCCTGGGCGGCCTCCCAGTGGGCCCGGTTGTGGGACTCGGCGGACCGTGCCGCGTGCGTGGCCACCTGGAAGGAGCCGAGCGGCACCGGGTCGACGAGCTCCCGCTTCACCTTCGTGAGCAGGGCCCCGTCGGGCGCCGGCGGGTACATCGCGTACGTGAACCGCAGCCCGGTGCCGGCCAGGGCCCGTACGTAGCTCTCGATCAGGTCGTACGAGAAGATGTCCACCCAGTCCACCACCGTCGTCACCCCCGACTGGACGGCGTCCAGGGCGGCGAGCCGCACGATGCTGTGGAGGGCCGCCGGAGTCAGGCGGCCGCGCTGGGGGTCCGTACACTCCCGGAACCAGCCGAACAGGTCCCGGTCGCTGCACCCGCCCCGGATCGCCGCCTGCCAGAGGTGGTTGTGGGTGTCGACGAACCCGGGCATCACCAGCTTGCCCGGGACGTCCACCACCCGGGTGCCGGGCGGTGTCCGCAGGGCCGGGCCGACGGCGGCGACGGCGCCGTCCCGCATCAGCACGTCGGCGTCCCCGACGGCGCCGAGGGGGCCGGCGCCGAGCGCGGGATCCATGGTGAGCACCAGGGAGGCTCCGCGGAGCAGGACCGTCCGGCCGCCGGGGACGGCCGTCGGGGCGGACGGGGCGGCGTGGGCGCGGCGGGGTGCGGCGCCGAGGAGGAGCGGGGCGGCGGCGGCCAGGCCGAGGCCGCGGAGGAGGTCGCGGCGGCCGGGGGCCGAGGGGTTCGTGGGGGCTGACTGCATGGCGTGGTGCCTCCCGGGGCTCAGTACGGAAGGCCCGCACGGGCGGGACGCCGGGACGGGACGCCGGGCCGGGGCGGGAGATTACCCGCAGCATTCCCGGCGAACGGCCATTCGATAGGTGTCGGTGGAAAACTTTTTCCACCGGTGGCGCACCGGGCGGGGACCCCGGGGGCCCCGGCCGCGCCTGAGCGCCTGCGGCGGACCCGGTCACTAGCCTGACCCCATGAATCCCGCCGCCCGCCCCGCCCCCGACCGGTACACCGTCGTCCTGCGCCCCGGCCCGCCCGGCGCCCGGGACGCCAAGGGCCACGACCCGGTCCTGCGCACCGCCCGGGTCGAGGCCACCGGCTCCATCGGCGTCTCCGGCTACCCCCGCTACGAGGGCGAAGGGATCCAGGCCGAGATCGACCCCGAGAGCCGGGCCGTCGAGGCCGTCACCGTGGACGGCGAGGAACTCCCGTACGGCTGGATCGCCCAACTGGCCGACTAGATCCGGCGGCGAGGGCGGAGGAGGGCCGGCGCGCGGTCCGGAACCGGTCGCTTGACCGATGGACCTGCGGCAACGTAGCTTCGGCCGGACCGGCTCGTGAGTTGACGGAAGGAGGCGACGTCGGATGTCCACCCTCTCCGCACTGCTCCGCCTCGCTCACCAGGTCGCCTGGGCCCCGGGCCGCGTCGCACACGGCTGCTGAACAGCCCCCCTTCCGGTGTGCCCGATCGCGGCCCCGGCTCCCCTTCCGATCCTCTTTCACCGCCTGAGGCGCGCCGTCGCGCGCCCCCTGTGCGCTCTCCGGGTTCTCCGGCCGCGCCATCGAAACAGAAGGCTCATGAAATGGCGACTAGGACCACCAGCACCACCGCGCACCGAAGCGGGGACCGGCCGTGGTAGCGGCACGGATCACCGTCAACGGGAGGGAAACCCCCATCGCGCCCGCGACCCCCCACACCACGGTGCTCGACTTCCTGCGCGAACGCGGCCTCACCGGCACCAAGGAGGGCTGCGCCGAAGGCGAATGCGGCGCCTGCTCCGTCCTCGTGGCCCGGCCCGGCACGGACCGGCCCACCGACTGGGTGGCGGTCAACGCCTGCCTGGTCCCGGTCGCGGCGCTCGACGGCCAGGAGGTCGTCACCTCCGAGGGCCTCGCGACCCCCGGCGCCCCGGGCACCCCGCCCGTGCTGCACCCCGTCCAGGAGGAGATGGCGGTCCGAGGCGGCTCCCAATGCGGCTACTGCACACCGGGGTTCGTCTGCAGCATGGCCGCCGAGTACTACCGGCCCGGCCGCTGCGCCCACCCGGAGGGGGCCCCCGGCGCCGAGCACGGCCCGAACGGCTTCGACCTGCACGCGCTCAGCGGCAACCTGTGCCGGTGCACGGGCTACCGGCCCATCCGCGACGCCGCGTACGCCGTCGGCGCCCCGGCCGAGGACGACCCGCTCGCCCTGCGCCGCGACCAGGAGCCGCCCGCTCCGGCCGCCACCGCGTACACCGGCGGCGACGCCGAGTTCCTGCGTCCGGGCACCCTCGCCGAGACGCTGCGGCTGCTGCGCGACCGGCCCGACGCCGTCGTCGTCGCCGGCAGCACCGACTGGGGCGTGGAGGTCAACATCCGCGCGCGCCGAGCCGATTGCGTCGTCGCCGTCGACCGGCTCCCCGAACTGCGCGAACTGCGCGTCGCATCCGACTCCGTCGTGATCGGCGCGGCCCGCACGCTCACCGAGATCGAACGCGGCCTCGACGGCACCGTCCCGCTGCTCGCGGAACTCTTCCCGCAGTTCGCGTCCCGGCTCATCCGCAACAGCGCCACCCTCGGCGGCAACCTGGGCACCGGCTCGCCCATCGGCGACAGCCCGCCGGTGCTGCTCGCACTGGAGGCTTCGGTGCTGCTCGCCGACGCCGACGGGGAGCGGGAGGTCCCCCTCGCCGACTACTTCACCGGCTACCGGCAGAGCGTCCGGCGGCCCGGCGAGCTGATCCGCGCGGTACGCGTCCCGCTGCCGCTGTCACCCGTCACCGCCTTCCACAAGATCGCCAAGCGGCGCTTCGACGACATCTCCAGCGTGGCCGTCGCCTTCGCCCTCGACATCGAGGACGGCGTCGTCCGCAAGGCCCGCATCGGCCTCGGCGGCGTGGCCGCCACCCCGATCCGCGCCCTCGCCACCGAGGCGGCCCTGGAGGGCCGGCCCTGGACGGCGGAGACCGCCGAGGCCGCCGCCGCGGTCCTGCGCGCCCAGGGCACCCCGATGGACGACCACCGCGCCAGCGCCGGGTACCGCTCCGCGATGCTCGGCCAGAGCCTGCTGAAGCTGTACGCACAGACCACCGAGGCGGTGTCGTCATGAGCCAACTGTCCGAACGTCCCGAGAAGCCCGCCGTCGGCCTCCCGCTGCCCCACGAGAGCGCCGGCCTGCACGTCACCGGCGCCGCCCTCTACACCGACGACCTCGTCCACCGCACCAAGGACGTGCTGCACGCCCACCCGGTCCAGGTGATGAAGGCCCGCGGCAGGATCACCGCCCTGCGCACCGGGCCCGCGCTCGCCGTCCCCGGCGTGGTCCGCGTACTGACCGGGGCCGACGTGCCGGGCGTCAACGACGCCGGCATGAAGCACGACGAACCGCTCTTCCCCGACGAGGTCCAGTTCCACGGCCACGCCGTGGCCTGGGTGCTCGGCGAGACCCTGGAAGCGGCCCGGCTCGGCGCCGCCGCCGTCGAGGTGGAACTCGACGAACAGCCCTCCGTGGTCACCCTGGAGGAGGCGATCGCGGCCGGCAGCTTCCACGGCGCCCGGCCCGAGATGCTGACCGGCGACGTCGAAGCGGGCTTCGCCGACTCCGCGCACGTCTTCACCGGCGAGTTCCGCTTCTCCGACCAGGAGCACTTCTACCTGGAGACCCACGCCGCCCTCGCCCACGTCGACGAGGCCGAGCAGGTGTTCGTCCAGAGCAGCACCCAGCACCCCTCGGAGACGCAGGAGATCGTCGCCCACGTCCTCGGCCTGCACAGCAACGAAGTGACCGTGCAGTGCCTGCGGATGGGCGGCGGCTTCGGCGGCAAGGAGATGCAGCCCCACGGCTTCGCGGCCGTCGCCGCGCTCGGCGCCAAGCTGACCGGCCGCCCGGTGCGGCTGCGCCTCAACCGGACCCAGGACCTGACCATGTCGGGCAAGCGGCACGGCTTCCACGCCGAGTGGAAGATCGGCTTCGACACCGAGGGCCGCATCCAGGCCCTGGACGCCACCCTCACCGCGGACGGCGGCTGGAGCCTCGACCTCTCCGAGCCGGTCGTGGCCCGCGCGCTCTGCCACATCGACAACACCTACTGGATTCCCAACGCACACGTCCGCGGCCGCATCGCGAAGACCAACAAGGTCTCCAACACCGCCTTCCGCGGCTTCGGCGGACCGCAGGGCATGCTCGTGATCGAGGACATCATGGGCCGCTGCGCCCCGCTGCTCGGCCTCGACCCGAGGGAACTGCGCGAGCGGAACTTCTACCGGCAGGGCCAGTCCACCCCGTACGGGCAGCAGGTCCTCCACCCCGAACGGATCTCCGCCGTCTGGGAGCAGGTCAAGGAGAACGGCCGCCTCGCCGACCGCGAACGCGAGATCGCGGCCTTCAACGCCGCGCACCCGCACACCAAGCGGGCCCTCGCCCTGACCGGCGTCAAGTTCGGCATCTCGTTCAACCTCACCGCCTTCAACCAGGGCGGCGCACTGGTGCTGATCTACAAGGACGGCTCGGTCCTCGTCAACCACGGCGGCACCGAGATGGGCCAGGGCCTGCACACCAAGATGCTCCAGGTGGCGGCCACCTCCCTCGGCATCCCGCTGCACAAGGTGCGCCTCGCGCCGACCCGGACCGACAAGGTGCCCAACACCTCCGCCACCGCCGCCAGCGCCGGCGCCGACCTCAACGGCGCCGCCGTGAAGAACGCCTGCGAGCAGCTGCGCGGACGGCTGCTCCAGGTCGCCGCCACCCGGCTGGGGGCGAGCGCCTCGGACGTGCGCATCGTCGAGGGCGTCGCACGCGTCGTCGGCGGCGACGGGGAACTGGCCTGGGACGAGCTGGTGCGCACGGCGTACTTCCAGCGGGTCCAGCTGTCCGCCGCCGGCTTCTACCGCACCGAGGGCCTGCACTGGGACGCGAAGTCCTTCCGGGGATCCCCGTTCAAGTACTTCTCCTACGGTGCCGCCGCGGCCGAGGTGGAGGTGGACGGCTTCACCGGCGCGTACCGCATCCGGCGGGTGGACATCGTGCACGACGTCGGCGACAGCCTGTCCCCGATGATCGACATCGGCCAGGTCGAGGGCGGCTTCGTGCAGGGCGCGGGCTGGCTGACCCTGGAGGACATGCGCTGGGACACCGGCGACGGGCCGCACCGCGGCCGGCTGCTGACCCAGGCCGCGAGCACCTACAAGCTGCCGAGCTTCTCGGAGATGCCCGAGGAGTTCCACGTCACCCTGCTGAAGAACGCCACCGAGGAGGGCGCGGTCTACGGCTCGAAGGCGGTCGGCGAGCCCCCGCTGATGCTGGCCTTCTCGGTACGGGAGGCGCTGCGCCAGGCCGCCGCGGCGTTCGGTCCCGACGGCACCGGCGTGGAGCTCGCCTCGCCCGCGACCCCGGAGGCCGTGTACTGGGCGGTCGAGTCCGCCCGCCGCGGCGGCGCGCGCGGCGACAGCGGGGTCCCCGCCGACACGAGCGTCTTGAGCAATGTCTGACATGACCTGGGTGGCCGCGGTCGCGCGGTTGCGGGCCCGCCGGGAACCCGGCGCGCTCGTGACCGTCGCGGCCGTGCGCGGCCACGCGCCCCGCCGGGCCGGCGCCAAACTCGTCGTCGGCCGGACCGCGACCTGGGGCTCGATCGGCGGCGGCAACATCGAGGCCGTGGCGATCGACCGGGCCCGCGAGGTGATAGGCCTGCCGGACCAGGAGCCCGAGCTGATGGACTTCGCCCTGAACGACAAGGTCACCGGCCCGCACGGCGTCCAGTGCTGCGGCGGGGCGGTCAGCGTCCTGCTCGAACCGCTGCCGGTGGTCCCGTCGGTGGCGGTCTTCGGCGTCGGGCACGTCGGCATGGAGCTGGCCCGCATCCTGGCCCGCCACGACCTGGACCTCCACCTGGTCGACACCCGCCCCGGCCAGCTCACCGAAGAGCGCCTCGCGGTGCTCTCCGACGCGGTGGCGCAGGTGCACGTGCACCACGTCCCGCTGCTGCCGGAGGAGGTGCTCGGGGAACTGGCGCCCGGCACGCACGTCCTGATCATGACCCACGACCACGCGGAGGACGCCGCCCTGTGCGACGCGGCCCTGCGCACCCCCGGGCTGGGCTCGATCGGGCTGATCGGCTCGGCCGCCAAATGGGCGCGGTTCCGCCGCCGTCTGGCCACCGAGGGCGGCCACGACGACGACGCCATCGACCGGATCAAGACCCCGATCGGCATGGCCGGGATCACCGGGAAGGAACCCGCCGTCATCGCCGTCGGCGTCGCGGCGGACCTGCTGCGGACCTTCGCGGGGGACGCGGGCTGAGTCACCCCCGCGCGAAGTGGTCGCGGAGCCGTGCGACCAGGGCCGCGAAGGCCGGGGACATGGCGCCGTCCGACTGTTCGAGCACCGTCCGGCGGCCGCCGTCCTCCACCGTGACCGCGTACCCCATCGCGTCCCTGGCCCGGCCCGTGTCCCGCGGCGGGGGCGCCGCCACGGCCGCGGCCACCAGCCGCTCCAGCTCGGCCGCGGCGCTCGCGGGCAGGTCGGCGGAGTCCAGTACGCCGGGCGGGCGGCGGAGGTTGGCCGCCGCCGCCAGCCCGCCGTACGACTCCAGGGTCACCTTCATCGTCACCTGGAGCCCTTCGCCTTCAGGGCGGCCAGTTCCCTGGCCAGCCCCGTCACCTTGTCGCCGAGCGCGGCGATCTGCCGGGTCAGGGCCGCCAGGTCGGTCTCCCTGCCCGCGCCGCCGTGCCCGTTGACCGCGAAGGACCGCGGCCGGGCGAGCCCCGGCGGGACCCCGGTGATCTGGATCTCCACCTCCTGCCAGCCCGCCACCACGGCCGCCTGCTCGGGGCTGCCGGCGGTGAACAGCCGGCCGGCCTGCTGGAAGGTCATGTCCGCGAACTCCTGGAACGTGTCCCGGGGGCGGGAGGCCCGCAGCGCCTCGTACCAGATCCGGCCGGTGAACTCCCAGGCGAACCCGCCGATGCCGGCGGCCGTCGCGAAGAACGCCTTGTTCGGAATGCCGGAGTTGAAGTGCACCCCGCCGTTGTCGCCCCGCGGGGTGTCCGGCAGGTGGACGAACCTGCTCATCCGGTCCGGCTGCGGGTCCTTCCCGACCAACGGGTTGTCGTACGCCGTCCCGGGCGCCTTCATGGACCGCAGGGCGTCGCCCTCGATCCCCGGGGTCCACACCTCGGCCCCGATGAGCCAGTCGGCCTCCTCGACCGTCTGCTTCATCGACCACTGCTTGACCAGGGACCCGAAGACGTCCGCCATGGACTCGTTCAGCGCCCCGGACTGGTTGTGGTACTCGAAACCCGAGGTGTGGTCGACGACCCCGTGCGTCAGCTCGTGGCCGGCCACGGTCAGGGATCCGGTGAGGTTGCCGAGCTCCACCCCGTCCCCGTCGCCGAAGAGCATCTCACTGCCGTCCCAGAACGCGTTGTTGACCTTGCGGCCGAAGTGGACGAACGCGTTCAGGCGCATGCCCCGGTCGTCGATCGAATCGCGCTGGAACACCTCCTGGTAGAAGTCCCGGGTCAGGCCGAGCGCGTCGAACGCCTGGTTCACGGCCCCGTCCGCGGACTCCGGACCGTTCTCCGACCTGGCCATGACCGCGTCGGAGAGCTCCTCGCTCTGCTCGCAGTCGAACACGGTGCGCCGGCCGTTGCCGGGGACCGCCGACAGGCCGGCGAGGCCCGCGCGCAGGGAGCGCTCGCCCCGCAGCCGGGCCGTGGTCAGCAGGGTGTCCAACGCGGCCTGCCGCACCTCGGCGTCTTCGCTCTCCATGAGCCTGTCGAGGATGTACGGGGGGATGATGCAGTTGATCGGGCGGGTCCTGCTCATGGGGCACCTCCTGGTGGAGAGGACCAACGGTTGACGGTTCACCGTCTCCGTCGCAGGATGTGAGGTACCGGCGGGTGGCCGGAGGACCGTACCGGGCGCCGTCGGCGCACCCCGGTGAGAGCCGGCGCCGGCCGGGCATGCGCCCGCGGCGGAGCCACGCTGATACCACCAGTCTCCTGCCGTCCTCAGCGGCCGGCAAACGCTGCCACGGCCCTTACGCGGGCTCCCACAGCTCGATCCGGTTGCCCTCGGGATCGGTGACCCAGCCGAACCGGCCGACGCCGTCCGCGTCCTGGGTCTCCTCCGCCACCGCCGCCCCCTTGGCGCGCAGCTGCGCGAGCATCGCGTCCAGGTCGCGGACCCGGAAGTTCAGCATGGTCTGCTGGGCGGGCGAGCCGAAGTACTCGGTCCCGGATTCGAAGGGCGCGAACACCGTCGGACCCGCTTCCTGGCGCCACAGCCCGTGCTCGTCGGCGTCCAGCCCCAGGCAGTCGCGGTACCAGGCGCCGAGGGCGGCCGGGTCGCCGGAGCGCAGGAAGTATCCGCCGATGCCGCGTACGCGTTCCATGCGGCCATCCTGCCAGCACGGCCGCCTGACGGGCCGCCACCACGCACGCGGGCCCGCCCCCGCGGACCCGGAAGGGGCGGGCCGCAGGGGCGGGGGTCGGGGGCGTCCCGGGGGATCAGGCGGCGTCGGGGATCCAGGAGCCGTGGATCCCGGCCGGGACCCGGCGCGGCAGGTGGACGGCGGCGACCTGGTCGAGGCCGGACGCGTCGAGGACCAGGAGCTGCGAGGAGTCCTGCTTGAGGTCGGAGACGACCGTCAGGAGGTAGCCGTCGTCCTCGCCCGTGCCGTGCGCGGCGGGGACGAAGACCGCCTCGCCCGGCAGCCGGGCGTCCCCGATCTGGCGGATCCGGCGCGCACCGGTGGTGCGGTCGTACTTGACGACGCCGTAGCCGCCGAAGCCCTTCTCGTCGGGGAAGGAGATCGCGTACTGGTAGCGGTTCTCGGCGCCCAGGTACTCCTCGTTGAGCGTGGGGAACTCCACCGGGAGGTCGTCGACGATCTCCTCGCCCACGGTGCCGTCGGCCAGGTCCACGACCCAGCGGCGGCTGTAGGAGCGGACGGTCGGCTCGCTGCCGCGCCCCGGTGCGCCGACCCACCAGTTCCAGGAGAGCCGGAAGCCCTCCCGGTCCACGGTGGGGCCCTCCAGGACGATGCGGCCCCGGCCGTCCTCGTAGGCGTTGGAGACGTGCAGCATGCTGCCCGGCTCGATGGAGAACCACCGCACGTGCCGGGCGCCGTCGGCCCCGCGCGGCATGACGCCGATGCGGGCGGGCTGCTCGTCGCTCCAGCCGTACGGGATCCCGGAGTGCTCGGCGGGGTCGAAGGTGACGTTGCCCTCGGCGAAGACCACGTGGTTGCGGGTGACGGCGAAGTCGTGCTTGAGCGCGGCCGTGGCCCCGGGGACCTCGGCGCTGTGGGTGATCGCGCCCTTGGCGTCGGCGACGTAGTACGTCAGGAACGGCGGGAAGGGCGAGGAGCCGAAGAAGTGGAGCTCCCCGGTCCGCGGGTCCTCCTTGGGGTGCGCGGTCATCACACCGCGCAGCTTGCCCCCGAAGTCGTAGGCGCCGACCGTCTCCAGCTCCGGCGTCAGCTCGAAGGGGAGGTTCGCCTCGCACAGGGCCAGGAGGCGGCCGCCGTGCTCGATGACGTGCGTGCCGGCGGTGCTGGCGGCCAGGTCGGGCCCGTGCTCGGTCATGTAGGGGGCGCCGTCCAGGGCGGGCGTGTGCACCCACCGGTTGCGGTACCACTCGGCGCGGCCGTCGCGCAGCCGGATGCCGTGGACCATGCCGCTGCCCTTGAACCAGTGGGCGGGGGTGACGCCGGGCTTGGGGTTGTGGCCGTTGCGGACCAGCCGGCCGGTCAGCTCGGGGGGCAGGGTGCCCTCGACGGTGAGCCCGGTGGCGGTGACCTCGTCGACGACGGGGGCGTAGTGGCCGGTCAGGTACGGGGGCCTGGCGGTGGTGCCGGTCATGGCGGTGCCTCGTTTCGTTTCTCGGCGGAAGTGGCGGAAGTGGCGGATGCTCAGACAGCGCGTTCGGCTCGTGCCTTGAGGTGGGCGAGCCAGCTCACCAGCGACTGGTGCAGGGCCGTGCGGAGCTCGTCGGCCGCGGCCTCGACCGGGGCGCCGCTCCAGGACTCCTCGGTGCGGACGGTGACCTGGCCGCCCGTCTGCTCGAACGTCCACACGTGGATGCCGGTGATGCCGGCGGAGGGGCCGCCCCAGACGATCCGCTCCCCGGGCACCAGCTCGTACACGGTCGAGGTGATGTCCATCCCGTGGGTCTCCCAGCGGAAGGAACTGCCGACGGCCGGCGGGCCGTCCGGCCGGGCCGCGTCGATGTCGGCGTTCCAGGAGGGCCAGGCGGCGATGTCGGTGTGGACGTCCCACACCGTGGCGAGCGGGGCGTCGATCACGATGCTCAGGCGGACGACGGCGGGAGCGGTTTCGTCGATGGTGACCATGGAGGTGCTTCCTTCTCTGGAGGGGACGTGCGGACGAGCGGGTCGGACGAGGGGGTGCGCGGGCCCGGGCGGCGGGTGAGGAACAGCGCCAGCGCCGCCGTCACGGCGATCACCGCCGCCGACACCGCGAAGGCCGTGCGGAAGCCGGCGGCCAGTGCCTCGGGGCCGGGCAGGCCGCGGGACGCGCCCGCGGTGACCGAGCCGGCCAGGGTGGTCAGGACGGCGAGGCCGATCGCGCCGCCGACCTGCCGGGTGGTGTTCACCAGCCCGCCGGCCAGGCCCGCGTCCCGCGGCGGTACGCCGTCCACGGCCAGCCCGGTGAGCAGGACGAACGCCGCGCCGAGACCGGCCGCGACCAGGACGCTGGGGCCGAGCACGTCGGCGAGGTAGCTGCCGTCCGCGCGGAGCCGGGACAGCCACAGCAGTCCCGCGGCCTCGGTCAGCAGGGCCCCGGTGACCGCCGCGGCGGCCCCGGTGCGCCGGGCGAGGCGCGGGGCGAGCGCCGAGCCGAGCATGTTGGCCGCGGCGAAGGGGAGTTGCCCCGCGCCGGTGGCCAGCGGGCCCGCACCCAGGACCTGTTGCTGGTAGAGCGGCAGGAAGAAGAACAGGGCGATCCACACCGAACCCAGCAGCGCCATGAGCACGTTGCCCGCACCCACCCGGCCGGCCCGGAACAGCCGCGGCGGCACCAGGGCGTCCGGCCGGCGGCGCTCGATCACGACGAAGGCCGCGAGCAGCACACCGGCCGCCGTGAGCGCCCCCACGACCGGGGGCCCGGTCCAGCCGCCGCCGCGCGCCGTGGTCAGGCCCCACACCAGGCAGGTCAGGGCGAGCGTCACGGTGACGGTGCCCGGCAGGTCGAACCGGCCGCCCGTCCGCTCCGCCGCGGCACCGGGGACGTACGCCACCACGGCGACGAGCACCGCCGCCGCGCCCAGCGCGACCGAGTGGAAGATCCACGGCCAGCCCCACGCCTGGGTGAGCACACCGCCCAGCAGCACGCCGCCCGCCCCGCCCGCCCCGGAGACCGCTCCCCACACCCCCAGCGCCCTGCCGCGCCCGGCGCCGGACGGGAAGCGCTCCAGCGCCAGGGCGAGCGCGGCGGGGGCGATGGCGGCCGCGCCGAGGCCCTGGCAGGCGCGGGCCGCGATCAGCGGGCCGGGGGAGCCGGCCAGCCCCGCCGCCAGCGAGGCCGGGGCGAACAGGGCCAGCCCGGCGATCAGCACCCGGCGGCGGCCGAGCAGGTCGCCGGCCCGTCCGCCCGCCAGGAGCAGCGCCCCGAACGCCAGGCCGTAGGCGTTGACCACCCAGGTGGTGCCGCCGTCGGAGAGCCCGGCCCCGGCCCGGATCTGCGGGAGCGCCACGTTGACGATCGAGGTGGCGAGCATGACGGTGAACTGGGCCGCGGCGAGCACCGCGAGCACCGCTCCCGGCCGGTCCGGCTGTCTGCGTGCTGCGTTCATGGGGCACAGACTCGGGCCGGGCGCCGTCCACTCTCCAGGCCCGGCCGGGGCGGGCACTGTCCACTCCTGTCCGCGGCTGTCCACCCGGCCCGGCCCGCCTCAGGGGGAGCCGTGCAGCTCCCGCTCCCACAGCACTTCGCAGAGCAGGTCGAGACCCTGGCGCAGATGGCGGCGGTAGGTTCCGTACGGCAGCCCGAGACGCCGGGCGGCGGCCTCCTGGGTGGGCGCGCCGGAGAAGTAGCCGGCCGTCAGGGCCTCGCGGGCGCGCACCCCGCGCGGATCGGCGGCGAGTTCGTCCACCGCCCGCCTCAGCAGTGCACGCACCTCGCCCACCGGTTCGGTGCAGTCGGCCGCGAGGCGCGTGCGCAGCAGGGCGCAGGCGGCGAAGGCGCCGTCCGCGTCGCGCCAGTGCGCCAGCGCCTCGCGCACGGCCCGGTCGAAGTCGGTGCGGGAGATCGGCGACGGCCCGGACGCGACGGGCGGCGGTACCTGGGTGGCCGATATGAACCGCTGGAGCCAGGCCTCCACCGGCTCCTGGCGCCAGTCGACGCCGAACACCCCGTAGGTGTGCCCGCCCACGGCGGGCCGCGCGCCCGTGTCGACGAGCGTCCCCCGCACCCGCGCCGCCCAGGTCTCGGCGTCCCGGAAGACGGCGAAGCCGTAGGCGCGCCCGCGCGCCCGCGCGGCCTCCGCCTGGGCCCGGGAACTGCTCAGGTCGATGACCCGCGAGGGGACCTGGTACCGCTCGGGGTAGACGGTGAACCGGCTGACGCCGATGTGCTCGCCGGGCCGCACCGGCGCGGTCGCGTCGGTGTACCGCCAGGCGGCGGCGACGACCGGGTCGGCGGCCAGGTCCTCGGGACCGGGCGGGGCCGCCAGCACGAGCCGGGCTGTGAACGCGACGACCCGCCCGGTGCTCACCAGGCGGTAGACGCTGAACGCCTCCGGCTGGCGGCGCGCCCAGTAGCGCACGACGGCCGCCGAGTCGGGCCCCTCGGCCTCCTCGGCCATGCGCAGCACGACGTCGAGGTCCTCCGGGTGCAGGGGGCGGTCGTGCACCTCGTCCTCGCGGGACCAGGTGCGCAGCCGCGCCAGGGTCTCGCCCTCGCGGAAGAGGTAGAAGAGCTCGTCGGTGACGGTCCACACCCGCTCCTCGGGCGCCTCGCGCAGCAGCCGCAGGTATTCGTCCGCCAGGCGCCGGCGCATCGTCTCGAAGGCGTTCGGCGCCCGCCAGCGCAGGTCGGCGGCCAGGGTCTCGCGCGCCGCGTCGTGCGGGTGCAGGCCGCGCCGGGTGGACTCCATGAACGGGAGGTCCCGCAGCCAGGCGAAGAGCGGATGGGCGTCCTCGTCGGGCAGTACGGCGGCCAGCAGCTCCTCGGAGGTCGAGTGCGCCTGCGCCGCCACCTCCAGCGCACGGCGGTGCGACGCCGTGGGCACCTCGCCGATCAGCCCCGCCAGCAGGGTGCGCAGGACGTCCGCCGAGGGTGCCCAGATCTCCTCCCGGCCGCAGCCCGCCGATCCCGCGGCGGCCGCGAGGGACAGGGCCAGCGGGTTGCCGCCGGCGAAGCGCAGCACCCGGTCGCGCAGTTCGGGCCGGATGTCCGACGCGACCAGCAGCCCGCGGGCCTGTTCGGCGGTGAACGGTTCCAGCTCGCTCACGTGCAGCAGCCGGGCCCAGGCCGGGTCGGCGGTCCACTGCGGCTGCGGGGCGCGCCGCCCGGCCAGTACCACGAGGGCGTCGTCGGCGGCGCGGGGCAGGAAGTGGTGCCACAGCCAGCTCTCCAGCCACTGGCAGTGTTCGAAGGAGTCGACGAACAGCACCGTGCCGGGGACGTCGAGGAAGGGCCCGGCGGCCCGCTCGAACGCGGCCGGGTCGCGCTCGACGAACCGGCCGTCGAGCTCGACGAGCAGCCGGCCCGCCGCACGGGCGTGGTCCGCCAGGCGCCGCAGCAGCGTCGACTTCCCGATGCCGCCGGGCCCGTACGCGTAGAACGCGAAGGGCGCCGCCGGATCGCCGGCCAGTGCCTCCCGGAAGCGCTCGATCTCCTCGTCCCGGCCTATGAAGGCACGGACCCTCGCCCTGCTCAGTCTTTCCCCGACGGACACCATCGACAGCTCCCAGCCCCTTGTTCCACCGTACCCGGCCGAGGGCGCACGCCCCCGGCCCCGCCCCGTCACTTGATGCTCGCGAGCCTCCCGTCGTCGGGGCGGCCGTCGACGAGGAGGGTGGTCTCCTCGACGCGCAGGAACCGGCCGTCGGGGGCCAGTTCGGCGAAGAGGTAGACCTCGATGCGGGAGGTGTGGCCGTCGCGCTGGGTGACCGTCACGGTGTGCCGGTCGGCGTAGCGCAGCCCGTCGCGGAGTTCCTCGTGGACCTCTATGTGCCCGCCGCTGACCAGCGAGCGCAGCCGGGTCATGTGCCGGGCGAAGGACTCCCGGTCGCTCCACTCGCCGTTCGTGCGCTGGCGGTAGCCGGGGGCGAAGTGCCGGTCGAGGGCCTCGTCGAGGTCCAGGCCGGGGGTGAACAGCAGGTCGTTGATGGCTCGGGTGATGTCGGTGGGTGTCATCGCTGCCTTCGTGGGTCGGTGGGTCGGGAGGTCAGGAGGCCGCGCGGAGCGGCGTGAAGTCCAGCGGAAGGGCGACCGGGCCGCGGGTGTACAGGCCGGCCTCCCGGTAGCGGGAGCCGGGGCTGAACCGGACCCCGTCCAGCAGGGGCAGCAGCATCGCGGCGACCGTCTCGGTCTCGGCGCGCGCGAAGGCCGCGCCCACGCACTGGTGGAGCCCGGCACCGAACGCCAGGTGCTGGGCGGCCGCGGTGAAGGACCGGGCGGTGCCCAGGTCCGCGCGGTCGATGTCGAAGGAGTCCGGGTCGGCGAAGACCTCGGGGTCGCGGTTGGCGGCGCCGACCACGCAGTAGACGGTGCTGCCCGCCGGGAGGACGGTGCCGGCGAACACGGCCTCCCGCACCGCCTGGCGGGGGATCAGCTGGACCGGCGGGGTGTACCGCAGGGTCTCCGCGATCGCGGCGGGCAGCAGCCGGTCCGGGTCCCGGCGGACCCGGGCCAGCTGTGCGGGATGGTCGATCAGGTGCTTGAAGAGCAGCGCCAGGGTCTTGTCGGCGGGCTCGGTCGCGGCGACCAGTACGTTGAGGACCAGTGCGGTGACGTCGCGGTCGCTCATGGCGATGCCGCCGGACTCGGCGGTGCACAGCCGGGAGACCAGGTCCTCGCCGGGGCGGCGGCGGCGCTCCGCGATCACGGGGGCCAGGTACGCCTCCAGCCGCTCGGCGCAGTCCAGGCAGTGGCGGCGGCGTCCGGGGCCGAGGACCAGGCCGGTGACGAACTCGGTCACCCCGGCGATCCAGGAGGCGATCCGGGGCGGCGCGTCCCGCACGTCCAGACCGAGGACGTCGAGCGTCACCCGGACGGCCAGCGGCCTGCCGAAGTCGCCCACGAGGTCGAATCGGCCCCGGGGGAGGAGGGGCGCCAGGAGCTCGGCGGCGTGGGCCCGGACCGTGCGCGCCTGCTCCCGCAGGGCGTCACCGGTGAAGCTCCGCACCACGATCCTGCGCTTGGCGGTGTGCTCGGCCCCGGTCATCTGGGCGAGGACCCGGCCCCGCATCACCGGCTCGGCGCGGACCTCCAGGATGTCGGTGGTGAACGCCTCGTGGTCGGTCAGCACCCGCCGCACGTCCTCGTGGCGGGAGAGGAAGAAGCTGCCGAGCGCGGGCTCGTGGTGCACGGGAGCACGCTCCCTGAGGTGGGCGAACCAGCGGTGGGGGGCGGCGGCGTACTCCTCGGACAGGATGCTGAAGTCCGGTCTGACCAGGGGCATGTGGGGGAGGCCTCTCGACGTGCGCGGTGCGGGGGACGGGCCCTGCCGGGCGGGCCGGGCCCTCGCACGTGGGCACCACCGGTCCGGCAAGCCGGGGCGGAGCCGACATTCCTCGCGTTCTCCCGCCGTGGCGGTCGGCCCACCCCGGCTGCATGACGCCCGAACACCCCAACAGGTTGCCTGCGACCGCCCGTTGGAATCCGCAGGGTCTCACAGGGCTGAACCCTGTCCTCCACCCGGCCCCGCTGCGAGCATGGCGCGCATGCAGCCCACGAAGCCCCTCCTCGCCCGCGCGGCCACCGCCGCCGCCCTGGTGGCCGCCCTCGCGGCCGTCACCGCCCCGTCGGCGTCGGCGGCCAACTGCCCCACCTGCATCGGCAGCGACGCTCCCGCCGTGGACTGGCCCAGCGGCTTCGCGACCCGGCTCCCCGACTGGCCGGGCGGCAGCTCCGCCGTCCTGGCGGGCTGGGGAGCGGACTACCTGGACGGCGCGGTCGTGCCCGCCCCGAACGGCTGGGGCCAGGACTTCCCGGACGGCGTCCAGGGAGACGGCGTCCGGCTCTGAGGGCCCCTGAGCCCGTCCCGGCTCAGCCCGCCGGGGTCGTGACGTCGGGATGCGGGAGCGTGGCCGCGTTGCCGGCGCGGACGGCCAGCAGCACGGCGTCGTGCAGGGTGCGGCTGGCCTCCTCGCTCGCGCAGGGGGCGGGGCTCCCCGCCAGGGTGAGCCACTCCGTCGCGCCGCTGTGCTGGACGGCGACGTGCGCCAGTCCGTCGGCCTCGGTCCAGGTCGTGTGGACGTCGAGCTCGCCGGTCAGGAGGACCGCCTCTGCGGTGCTCACCCCGCCGCGTCCTGCGAAGACGCCGCGGGTGGTCCATGATGCCCAGGTCATCCGGCCTCCAGGAGCCGTCCCGTACCGGTACGGGAGCGCGGGTGGGTGCGGGCTGCCGTGATACCCGCCCATGGTGGAACATATGCCGGAAACCGGCATTTTTTACCCCAGCGGCCGCGGGGGCCGCTCCTCGCCGAGCCGCTCCACCACCCGGTGCGCCGCCTCGTGCTCGGCGGCCGGCGGCGACAGCTCGTCCAGGGTGTCGAGGTCGGTGTCCCGTTCCAGCTCCAGCTCCCACTCCGCGGCGAGCCGCTCCTGCTCCGCGCGCGGCAGCCCGCCCAGGGCCTCCCGGTGGGCCGGGTCGAGCGCGGCCAGGAAGCGTTCCACCACGTCCGAGGACATCCCGTACTCCTTGTCGCCGGTGAACGGACGGCGGCCACGCGCCGCCCCGGTCCCAGCATGCGCACCCCCACCCGCCGCCCCGCACAGGCACGACCCGCCACTGCCCCGAATGGCGCCACGCCGGTCCGGCCCGGGGCTGGCCCGGCCCCGGGCGCTCAGGCCTCCGCGGGGGACGGGGTCAGGACCACGAAGTCGGCGTTCCACGGGTCGAGGCAGATCGCGAGGCGGCCGATGCCCTCCGCGTCCTCCGGGCCCATCTGGACGTTGCCGCCCTTCGCGGTGACCGCCGCCACCGCCGCGTCGCAGTCGGCGACCGCGAACACCGGGTGCCAGTACGCGCGCCCGTTCGCGAGGGCGAGGTGCTCCGCCGGCAGCTCCATGAGGCCGCCGTGCATGCGCTCGTCCGGAAGGCCCGCCGGGGTGATCAGGGAGTAGCCGCCCCCGCCGCCCGGCAGGTCCATCTCGTCGAACCGCCAGCCCAGGACCGTGCCGTAGAACGCCTTCGCGGCCGCCGCGTCGCTCGTGTACAGCTCCGTCCAGCACAGCGAGCCCGGCCCGTCCACCAGCTCGGCGCCCCGGTCCGCCCCCGGCTCCCAGACGGCGAACTGGCCGCCCTGGGGATCGCTGTACTGTGCCATCCGGCCCGCGTCGTCCAGGGACATCGGAGCCACCCTGACCGTGCCGCCCGCACCCTCCACGGTCCGGGTGGCGGCGTCCGCGTCGGCGACGTCGTAGTAGATCATCCACGCCGGGCGGGCGCCCTGCTCCGTGAGCTTCCCCAGCCCGGCGACGATCTTCCCGTCCTTGCGGAACATGCCGCCCTCCATGCCGCCCATCGGCTCGTACGACCAGCCGAACACGGCGCCGTAGAAGGCCGCCGCGGACGGGACGTCGGGCGTGCCCAGGTCGAGCCAGCAGGGGGAGCCGGGGACGTAGTCGGTGGTGATCATGGTGCCGGCCTTTCACGGGTCGGATGGGACCCAGCCTGGCACCCGACCCCGCCCCCCGCCCGTCGGCCCTCAGGACCCCGCGCGGGCGGCGTACGCCCGGACGTCCGCGTCGGGGTCGGAGGCGGCGGAGGCCAGCGCCGCCCGGGCGCCCGGCGCCGCCCCGTGCCGGAGCAGGGACAGCACGGCCGCCTTGCGGACGTCCGCGTTGCCGTCGGCCAGGGCCTCCGCCAGCGCGGGGACGGCCCGCACCGGCGCGGCCGCCCGCAGGGCCGTCGCGGCCCCGGCCCGCACCTGCCACGCGGGGTCCCCGAGCGCCGCCGCGGCCCGGGCGGCGTACCCGGGCGGGCAGCCGGTGGCGGCCAGCGCCGCCAGGGCCGCGCCCCGGACCAGCGGGTCGGCGTCGTCGAGCAGCGGGCCGAGCGGCTCCGGGGCCGGATCGCGGACGGCGGCCAGGCCCCGCGCCACCGCGACCCGGACCTCGCGGGCGGGGTCGGCGGCCGCCGCCGCCAGTTCCGCCGCGGCGTCCACCGAGACCAGGGCCCGGACGGCGGTGACGCGGACCTCGGTCCCGGCGTCCGCGAGCGCCGCGCCGTACACCCCGGCGTCGCCCAGCCGCAGCGTCCGCAGCACCTCCAGCGCGGCGGCCCGGACGGCCGGGTCGGCGACCCCCAGCGCCGCCCGCAGCCCCGCACCCAGCTCCGGCCCGGCCGGCAGCACCTCGACGAGCTCGCGCAGCGCGGCCGCGGCGGCCCCGCGCACCCCCGGCTCCGGGTCCCGCAGGCAGCCGGCCAGCGCCGGCCCGGCCCCGTCCGGGACGGTCTCCCCGAGGACCGCCACGGCGGCCGCCCGCACCCCGGGATCGGGATCCGCCAGGAAGGGGCGCAGGGCCTCCAGCCCGGGCGACTCCTCGGCCAGGGCGAGCAGGCGCAGCAGCCCGGAGCCGGGCGCGGGGGCGTCCCCGCCACCGGCGGCCGGCGCCACGGCCGCCACGGGCTCCGGAGGCGGCTCCGGCGCGGCCCCCGGCCGTGCCGCCGGAGCGGCGTCCCTCGGCCCGGCCGTGGCCACCGGCACCAGCTCGACCTCGCCGAGCCACCGCTCCGGCCCCGCCACCGGCGTGAACTCCGGGACCGGCACCGAGTACGGCTCCACCGGCCGCGCGGTGAACTCCATCGCCCCGGAGGCCGACTTGCGCAGGTCGAGGTGGTGCAGCCAGCCCGCGTCGTCCTGCCCGGGATGGTCCAGCCGCTCGTGGTAGAGGCCCCACCGGGACTCCGTCCGGGCGAGCGAGGCGCGCGCGGCCATCTCCGCGCAGTCCCGGATGAAGCCCACCTCCGCGCACCGCATCAGCTCGTGCGCGGTACGCGCCCCCATCCCGGCGATCTCCCCGGACATCCGGGTGAAGGCCTCCACGGCGAGGGACAGCTTCGCCCCCGACTTCGGCGGTGCCACGTAGTCGTTGACGAACCGCCGCAGCTTGTACTCCACCTGCGGCTGCGGGGGCCCGTCCGGATGGCGCAGCGGCCGGTAGACCAGCTCGTGGGCGGCGGCGACCTGGTCCCGCGGCAGCTCCCCCTCGTACGCCCGGTACCGGGAGGCGTCCTCGCCGGCCAGGTCCCCGTAGACGAACGCGCCGATCATGTAGTTGTGCGGTACGCAGGCCAGGTCCCCGGCCGCGTACAGCCGGGGCACGGTGGTGCGGGCGTGCGCGTCGACCCGTACGCCCGAGGCGGAGTGCCCGCCGCACAGCCCGATCTCCGAGATGTGCATCTCGATGTCGTGGGTGCGGTAGTCGTGCCCGCGGCCCTCGTGGAAGGTGCCGCGGGTGGGCCGCTCCGTGCTGTGCAGGATCGACTCGACGGCGGAGACGGTCTCCTCCGGCAGATGGCTCAGCTTGAGGTACACCGGCCCCCGGTCGGAGGCGAGTTCGGCCGCGAACTCGGCCATCATCCGCCCCGACCAGTAGTCCGACTCCACGAACCGCTCGCCGTGCCGGTTGACCTGGTAGCCGCCGAAGGGGTTCGCCACGTACGCGCAGGCGGGCCCGTTGTAGTCCTTGATCAGCGGGTTGATCTGGAAGCACTCGATCCCGGTCAGGGCGGCCCCCGCGTGGTAGGCCATGGAGTAGCCGTCGCCCGCGTTCGTGGGGTTCTCGTACGTCCCGTACAGGTAGCCGGAGGCGGGCAGTCCGAGCCGGCCGCAGGCGCCGGTGGCCAGGATCACCGCGCCCGCCCGCACGGTGACGAAGGCACCGGTGCGGGTGTCGAACCCGGCCGCGCCGACGGCCCGGCCGTCCTCCGGGTGGGTGAGCACCCGGACCGGCATCACCCGGTTCTCGATGCGGATCCGCTCCCGCATCTCGCGCCTGCGCAGCTGCCGGTAGAGGACCTTCTTGACGTCCTTGCCCTCCGGCATCGGCAGCACGTAGGACCCGGACCGGTGGACCTGGCGGACCGCGTACTCGCCGTGCTCGTCCTTCTCGAACTTCACCCCGTACGACTCCAGGCGCCGGACCATGTCGAAGCCGCGGGTCGCGGTCTGCCGGACGGTGGACTGGTCGACGATCCCGTCGTTGGCGCGGGTGATCTCGGCGACGTAGTCGTCGGGTTCGGCGCGGCCCGGGACGACCGCGTTGTTGACCCCGTCCATGCCCATGGCGAGGGCGCCGGAGTGCCGTACGTGCGCCTTCTCCAGCAGCAGTACGTCCGCTCCGCGGCCGGCCGCGGTCAGGGCGGCCATCGTGCCGGCGGTACCGCCGCCGATCACGAGGACGTCGCAGGACAGCTCGGTCGCGTCGGCGAGGGCGGGGACGGCCAGGGAGGGGACGGCGAGGGCGGGGGTGGCCGGGGAAGCGTCCAGCAGGGTGTCCACGGGGGTGCCTTTCAGAGGAAGTCGAGGATGCGGCGGCGCAGTTCCGCCGTGCCGGGTGCCTGCTGCGCGTCGCGCCGGCGCGGGTGCGGCACGTCCAGCACCAGGCCGGAGCCGAGCAGGGCGACCCGGTCGCCGAGGTGCAGCGCCTCGTCCACGTCGTGGGTGACGAAGACGACGGTCGCGCCGGTCCCCGCGAGGACCTCCACCAGCAGGTCCTGCATCCCGGCGCGGGTGCGGGCGTCGAGCGCGCCGAAGGGCTCGTCCATCAGCACCGCCCGCGGCCGCCCGGCCAGCGCGCGGGCCAGCTGGACGCGCTGCCGCTGCCCGCCGGACAGCTGGTGCGGCAGCTTGTGGGCGTGCTCCGCCAGCCCGACCCGCTCCAGCCAGCCGGCGGCCGACCGGCGCCGCTCGGCGCGGGGGACCCGCCGGATGGCCAGGGGCAGTTCCACGTTGGCGCGCACGCTGCGCCAGGGCAGCAGCGCATCGTGCTGGAACACCAGTGCCCGGTCCGGGGCGGGCCGGGTCACGGGCTCGCCGCCCTGGGTGACCCGCCCGCCGAGCGGGGGCAGCAGCCCGGCCAGGGTGCGCAGCAGCGTGGACTTCCCGCACCCGGAGGGCCCGACGACGGTCAGCAGCTCACCGGCCGGGATCCGCAGGGTGACGGTGCCCGGCAGGACCGCGCCGCCCGGGTGCCCGAGCCGTACGTCCTCCAGGGCGAGTGCGGTGCCGGCCGGGGCGGGCGGGGCGGTGGTGCTCATGTGACGGGCTCCTTCCGGGGAACGGCGGTACGGGGCGCGGGCGCCGGGTCGGGGGCGGGGACCGCCGGGGCGGGCGCCGGGCGGCGCGGTCCTGCCGGTGCACCCCCGGCCGGGCGGGGCAGCCACGCGGTGGCGCGGCGGCCGAGCAGTTCCACGGCGGTGGAGGTGAGCCAGCCGAGCGCCCCGATGGTGGCCATGCCGACGAACACGCCGGGGTAGTCGACCACCGTGTAGTCCTGCCAGGTGCGGTACCCCACCCCGTACTCCCCGGAGATCATCTCCGCGGAGATCACGCAGATCCACGAGACGCCGATGCCCACCGACAGCCCGCCGAAGATGCCCGGCAGGGCGCCGGGCAGCACCACCGAGAACAGCACCCGCGCCCGGCCGCCGCCCATGGTCAGCACGGCCTCCTCCCAGACGGGGGTGAGGGCCCGGACCGCGTGCCGGGTCGAGACGGCCACGGGGAAGAAGGCGGCGGCGAAGGTGATGAACACGATGCCCTGCTCGTTGGTCGGCAGCAGCAGGATGGCGACCGGCACCAGGGCGATGGCCGGCACCGGGCGCACCACCTCCACCAGCGGGCCCAGCAGGTCGGCCGCCCACCGGGACCGCGCGACGGCCGTGCCGACCGCCACCCCGAGCACGGCGGCCAGGGCGAAGCCCGCCCCGATCCGGCGGAGGCTGTGGCCCAGGTCCTGCCAGTACGGGCCGGTCCCGACCCGGCCGGCGAAGGCGGAGGCCACCTCGCCGACCGTCGGGAACTGCTCGAACCGCAGCCACAGGTTCACGTCCAGCGAGGTCAGCAGCTGCCACAGCCCGAGGGCCGCGGCCAGCGAGGCGGCCCGCAGCAGCCGGCGTCCCGCGCTCATGAGGCCAGGCCCACGGCGTCCTCGTAGCCGACGACGCGGGCGCCGGGGTGCTGCCCGACCCAGCCCTTCGCGCCGGCCGGGGTGACGAAGGCGCGCAGCTCGGTGCCGTCCGCGACCCACACCGCCTTGTCCGCGAACCACAGGGTGCCGGTCACCGCGTCCGGTACGTAGGCGGCGCGCACCTCCGCGCCCCTGGCGGCCTTCAGCAGCTCCTTGGGGCTGTCGAAGGAGGCGGTGGCGGTCCGCCCCCTGAGCCACAGCTCGGACTTCACGGCGCCCGCCTTCGGGTAGCCCGGCTCCTGCACGGCCCGCTTCAGCGGCGCCGGGTCGACGAAGGCGTCCACGTCGACGTCGCCCACCAGCCCGGCGCCCTTCAGCACCGGCACGTCCTCCTTCAGCGCGGCGATCAGCTCGGGGCGCAGCTCCGGGTCGAAGGTGGCGATGCCGTTGGCGCCGTTGTAGAGGTAGACCACCTCGGGCGGCAGCCCGGTCTCCTTGCCCACCGACTCGGCGGCCGCCACCGGCTGCGCCCGCAGGTAGTCGGTGGCGCGGCGCTGGGCCCGGAGGAAGTCGTCGACCACGCCCGGCCGTTCGCCGGCGAACTTCTGCCGGACGGTCACCCCGTGGAAGGTCGGCAGGTTCAGCTCGGCCCCGTCGTACAGGGCCTTCGCCCGGCCCTCGAAGGCCAGCTGGCCGGGCCAGGCCACGAACTGCGAGAGCGCGTCCGCGCTGCCGGCCTGGAGGGCGGAAGCACCCACGCTGGGCTGCTGGTTGAGCTTCTGGACGCCCTTGTCGGGATCGATCCCGGCCCGCTGGAGGGCCCGGATGAGGGTCCCGTCGGCGGCCGATCCCACGCTCGTGGACACCTTCTTGCCGCGCAGGTCGGCCAGCGACTCCAGCTTCGAGTCGGGGGCGGTCACCACGGTGCTGAGGCCGCCGCGCAGGTTGTAGCCGGTGACGGAGACCAGCGAGGTCGGCTGCTTCAGTTCCTTGCCCCGGGCGGCGTTGAGCAGCAGCGGGAAGTCGCCCATCGAACCGATGTCGATCTTGCCGGCCGTCATCTGCGCGGTGATGGGGGCGCCCGTCGCGTAGTCCTGCCAGTCGACCTCGTACGTCACCCCTTCCTTCTTGCCACGCGCCGCGAGCTCCTCCTCGAAGTAGCCGAGGGAGCGCAGCAGGGTGCCCGCGGTGACCGTGTTGATGGTCTTGGACTGGTAGCCGACGGTCACGGTGACCGTCTTCGACGGGCTGCCGCCCGCCGCGCCGCCGCCGTCGCCGCAGGCGGTGGCCAGCGGGAGGAGCAGGGCGAGGGGGAGGGCGGGGGCGAGGAGTCTGCGGCTCATCGGGGCGGGGCCTTTCATCGGAGCAGGTAGGGCATGTTGACGGTCACCGCACCGGTGGGACAGCGGGCGGCGCACGGGCCGCAGTACCAGCACTCGTCCACGTGCATGTACGCCTTGCCGTTGTCCTCGCGGATCGCGAGCGAGTCGAGCGGACACATGTCGACGCAGAGCGTGCAGCCGTCGATGCACTGGGACTCGTCGATGGTCACGGGCACGTCGGCGCGCTGGGGGACGAGGGGCATGGGTTTCTCCAAGGGCCCGCGGAGGCGGGGAAAGGGGGAGGGGAGGAGAGCCGGGGAGGGGCTCAGAGGGAGCGGCGCAGCACGCCGCTCATGGTGATGCGGTCGCCGCGGAAGCGGATGAACTCCAGGTCCACCGGCCGGCCGTCGGGCAGGCGGGTGAGCCGCTCCAGCATCAGCACGGCGGCCCCGCGCGGAGCCTGGAGCACGGCGGCGGAGTGCGCGTCGGCGTTGACGGCCTCCAGGGTGATCTCGGCATGGCCGAGCGGGCCGCCGGTCAGCGCCTCCAGGAGCCGGAACACGTCCGTGTTCTCCAGGTCGCAGCCGAGCAGTTCACCGCCGATGTCCATCGGCAGGTAGGAGAGGTCCAGGGACAGCGGCAGTCCGTTGAGCCGGCGCAGCCGCTCGATACAGAGCACGTCGGCGTGCTCGGGCAGGCCCAGCCGGTGGGCCACCGGGCCGGGGGCGGTCACGGGGCCGACGGTGCGGACCTCGTTGGTGACCCGGCCGTGTTCGTGCAGGGTCTCGGCCAGGCCCTGGAGGCGGTCCAGCCCGTGCGGGTACTTCTCGCACACCACCACCGTGCCGACGCCGGGCTGCCGCTCGACGAGCCGCTCCCCGCGCAGCAGGTCCAGCGCCTGCCGGACGGTGTTGCGGCTGGCCCGGTAGTCGGCGGCGATGACGTCCTCCAGGGGCAGCACCCCGGCCGGGAAGCCGCCCGCCAGGATCTGGTGGCGCAGCAGGTCGGCGAGCTGCCGGGCCCGGTCCGCACGCAGCCGGCGGCGGCGCGCGGCGGCGACCGGGCGGGCGGCGGGGGCGGGTTCGGCTGGCATGGCAAGGAACGTACCGGGAGGGCCCTCCGGATGGTGTTGCCGCAGCATTGCGCCACCTGACGCCCTGTGCGTACGGCTCTGACCTGGTCTTTCTCTCCAAGGGTGGCAAGATCCGCCACCACGGCGCCCACCATGTGGACCGGACCCCGGCCACGATGCGAACGGCGGCCCGCCGCCCCTCCCCGCGGGTGCGGGAGACGGCGGGAGACGGCTCACCCGCCGGACGGCACCCGGCCCGAACCGGACTCCGTGAACGCGCGCGTGCCCTGCGCGCGTTCCGCGAGCAGCCGGCGGAAGCCGGGTGTCGCGTACCGGTCGGCGGTGGCCGACGCCGGGCCGGGCAGGCCCGCGGTCCGTGCCATCAGCTCCCGCGGCTGCGGCTGCCAGCCGACGACCAGGACCCGCAGGCCCCGGTCCTCCGCGCGCCGGTGCAGGTCCAGGAGGTGCAGCAGACCGGGCTCGGTCATGAGCGGGACTCCGTGCAGATCGACCATGAGGACCCGCTCGCCGGCGGTGACGTGCTCCAGCGCCTGCCGCAGGGCCCCGCCCGACTCCTCGCCGAGCTCTCCGCTGGCGCTGACCAGGACGGTGGTGCCGCGGTACTGGACGTCCGTGGTGATCAATACGTTCCCCTTTCCATCACCCCCGCGGGCGGCGGGCCCGCGGGGCCCCATCCTGGCGCGGCGCCGGGCGGCGGGGGTAAGAGGCTCGCTGATGTCACGGCCGTGTTTTGTCAGGTTTCGCTCAGGACGTCCCGGGGCGCGGCCCGCCGCCGTCAGCCGGCCGGGAACCGGTCGCGGTGGGCGGCCAGCCAGGTGGCGAAGTTCTGGAGTGCCGGGTTGATGCGGCGGACGGCGTCCAGGTCCCGGGCGCCGGTGAAGGAGGCCTCGCAGTCGGCGTAGTACTGGAACATGTTCCCCGCCTCCTCGGCGCCGGGGAAGCCGAGGGCGCGGAACGCGTCCGGCGTCAGGGGCCGGTAGCGGACCGGCCGGCCCAGCGACCGGGTGAGGGCGGCGGCCATCTCGGCGAGCCCCAGGTGCTCCCCGGCGATGCTGATGGTGGCCGCGACGTAATCCGCCCCGCCCTTGAAGATGGCGTGCGCGGTCCTGCCGATGTCGTCGACGGCGATGCCGGCGAGCCGCTTGTCGCCCATCGGGAGGACCAGCTCCAGGGCCCCGTCCGGTGCCTGCCGGGGTGCGAAGGCGCCGAGCAGGTTCTCCCAGTAGAAGGTGGACCGCAGGAAGGTGACCGGCACGCCCGCGTCGAGGAAGTACTGGTCCGCCTCCGCCTTGCCGTCGAAGTGCGGGACCTTGTAAACGCCCTGGAGCGTGGGCATCCGGGGGTCGTCCACCGGGATGCAGTGGCGGGTGTCCTCCAGGGTGGACCAGATCGCGTGCTGCACGCCGGCGTGCCCGGCCGCCCGGGCGAGCGCCGCGGCCTGCCGCTTCTCGTGCGCGGCGTCCATGTCCTCCCAGAAGTTCGTCACGAGGAACGCCCCGTAGGCCCCTTCCAGTACGGGGCCGAGGCTCGCCTCGTCGTCCAGGTCGGCCCGCACCACCTCCGCCCCGAGCCGCTCCAGCTCCCGGGCCCGGTCCGATCCGGGGTCGCGCGTCACGGCGCGTACGGCGAACTCGCCGCCCCGGTCCGCCAGGACCGACCTGGCCAGGGCGCCCCCCTGCTGTCCGGTCGCGCCGAACACCGTGATCGTCCGCTTCCCGGTCATCGCCGGCCACCCACTCCCGTACGCGTTCCGCGCCCCTCGCGGGGGCGATTCCGTGCGAAACCTACGGGTGACGGACCGGACACCACGGCGCCACACGCCGGGCCCGCCCGTATGGCGGAAGCACCCGGGCGCAGGCCGCCGGGCCCGCTCAGCCGGTGAAGGAGCCGTGCCGTCCCGCCCCGGAGGCGAACCGCGCGGCACCGGCACCGGTCTCGCCGGCCGACAGCGGCACCATCCCGTGCCGCAGCTCGGCGGCCAGCGCCTCGGGCTCGGGCAGCCCGTGCTGCTCGCGCACGGACAGCCGGTCGTGGCGCAGGCACAGCTGGGGGAACGCGGCGATCTCCCGGGCCAGTTCCTCCGCCGCCCGCCGGGCCTGCCCCGGGGGTACGAGACGGTTGGCGAGCCCCATCGCGTGGGCCTCGGCGGCGGGCACCGGCCGGCCCGTGAGGATCAGGTCCATCGCGCGGCTCTCGCCGATCAGCCGCGGCAGCCGCACCGTGCCGCCGTCGATCAGCGGCACCCCCCACCGGCGGCAGAACACCCCGAAGACCGCGTCCTCCTCGGCCACGCGCAGATCGCACCACAGGGCGAGCTCCAGCCCTCCGGCCACGGCGTGCCCGGCGACGGCCGCGATCACCGGCTTGGTCAGCCGCAGCCGGGTCGGCCCCATCGGGCCGTCCCCCTCGGCTGCCACCCGGTTGCCGTGCGGGGTGCCGATCGCCTTGAGGTCGGCGCCCGCGCAGAAGGTCCCGCCCTCGCCCCACAGCACTGCCACCGAAGCCCCGTCATCGGCCTCGAACGCCCGGAAGGCATCCGCCAGCTGCGTGGCGGTCGGCCCGTCCACGGCATTGCGGGCGGCGGGCCGCGACAGCACCACGGTGGTCACGGGTCCGTCGCGCTCCACCCGGACGGCGGGGGAGGCGGCAGCGGCAGGAGACATCGTCATGACGGCATTCTCACGCGGCCGGGAGCCGCTGGGGCCGGATCCGGCCGCACACCCGCCGCCGACGGGGCCCGGTCACTGGCCGACGCGTCCGTCCACGCACTCGCGCAGCAGGTCGGCATGGCCGCAGTGGCGGGCGTACTCGTCGATCCGGTGCACCATCAGCTCCCGGACCGCGATGCCGTCCCGGCCCACGCGGGCGCCCAGGTCCGGGAACGCGGCCAGGGCGGCGTCCATCGCGGCCTGCTCCCGTTCCAGGTCGGCGTAGGCGGCGTCCACCACGGCCTGGTCGGCGACCGCCCCGTGGAAGTCCGCGTCGCGGGCGCCGTAGAGCTTCGGCAGCGGTTCGGCGTCGGTGATCCAGTTGCGCCAGTCCCGCTCCACCTCGGCGAGGTGGCGGACCAGGCCCAGCAGCGACATCGTCGACGGCGGCACCGACCGGCGGGCCAGCTGCTCGGGGTCCAGGCCCTCGCACTTCATCCGCAGGGTCAGGCGGTAGCCCGTCAGGAAGTCCAGCAGCGTCGCCAGTTCGCCTTCCGGACTGCTGCCGCCGTGCTTGTTGCGGGGGTCGTCGTCCGGGTCCGCCCACATGTCGGGGTACACGGTCGCCTGGGTCCATCGTGCGGGTTGATCACTCATGCGGACCATGATCGTACGGGGCGCCCCGGCGGCGCCAGCGAGTTGCCGGGACGCCCCGGCCCGTCCGTCAAGACCGCCCGCCCGGACGGATCCCCGCTCCGACCCGGCCATTCCGCCCGACCCCGCACCCTGGAAGCTGATGCTCCGTCATATCACGGTCCCGGGGGTGACGCAGGTAGGTCGCCCCGCTCGCCCACCGTCATCGTCATCGTGAAGGAGCTCGGCATGCGCAAGAAGACCGCGGCCGCATTGGGCAGCGCCGCACTGCTCGCCACCACGCTGCTCACCGGAACCGCTTCGGCGGCTCCGTCGGGCGCCGCCCTGGCGTGCGGGGAGCCCTGGTTGTCCAGTCGTGCGGAGGGCCACGCCTGGATCCAGTACTGCGGGGACAAGAACATCATCGTCGCGACCGTCACGGACGACAAGGCGGACGGCCGCTGCCCGCGGGTCTCCGGCTACCTGTACCACAACCAGTACTACGTCCACTCCGCGTCCATCGGGCCCAAGGGCGCTTCTCGGAGCGTCACCATCTACGCTCCCGGCGGCGACTTCTTCTACACGGCCGGGGTGTCCTGGGTGAGCTGCTGACGTGCGCGCGGCGGGCGTCCCCGGGCGCCCGCCGCCCCGGGGGCCGGGTGAGCCGCGTCTCACCCGGCCCCCGCCACTTGTCTATGCAACGAGTTGCATAAGAGGATCGGGGCATGGCGCTCGACCACGCGATCCTCGTCTCCCTGCTGGAGATCCCCGGCTCCGGATACGAACTGGCCCGGCGGTTCGACCGGTCCATCGGCTACTTCTGGACCGCCACCCACCAGCAGATCTACCGCGTACTGGGACGCATGGAGCGCGAGGGCCTGCTCACCGCCCGCACGGTGGCGCAGCAGGGCCGGCCGGACAAGAAGGAGTACTCCGTCGCAGGCCCCGGCCGCGAGGCCCTCTCCCGGTGGCTCCACGAGCCCATCGAGCCCGAGAGCATGCGCCACGACCTCGCCGTCAAGATCCGCGGCGCCGCCTTCGACGACCCGGCCGCACTGATCCACGAGGTGGAGCGGCACCACCGGGTGCACGGCGAGCGGCTCGCGCACTACCTCGCCGGGGAACGGCGCGACTTCACCGGCCCCGACGCCCCCGCCCCGCTCGACGCCGGACAGGAGCTCCAGCACGCCGTGCTGCGCGGCGGCATCGCGTACGAGCGGATGACGATCGCCTGGCTGGACGACGTCCTCGCCACCCTCCACCGGATCGGCGCGGCCCCGACCGCCTGAACACGCACCACGCGCACCACACGCGCCACGCGCACCACCCACCACCCACTCCACGGAAGGCGACCCCTCATGGCCGACTCCCTCCTCTTCAACCCGCGCACCTACGACCCCGCGCACTTCGACCCCGAGACCCGCAGGCTGCTGCGCGCCACCGTCGACTGGTTCGAGGAGCGCGGCAAGCGCAAGCTGATCGAGGACTACCGCTCCCGGGCCTGGCTCGGGGAGTTCCTCGCGTTCGCCGCCAAGGAGGGCCTGTTCGCCACCTTCCTGACCCCGGCCTCCGCCGCCGGACGGGAGGACCAGCGCTGGGACACCGCCCGGATCGCCGCCCTCAACGAGATCCTCGGCTTCTACGGCCTCGACTACTGGTACGCCTGGCAGGTCACCATCCTCGGCCTCGGCCCGGTCTGGCAGAGCGAGAACGCCGACGCCCGCGCCCGCGCCGCCGAACTGCTCGCCCAGGGCGAGGTGTTCGCGTTCGGGCTCTCCGAGCGGACCCACGGCGCCGACATCTACTCCACCGACATGCTCCTCGCACCGGACGGCGACGGCGGCTTCCGCGCGAGCGGCTCCAAGTACTACATCGGCAACGGGAACGCCGCCGGCCTCGTCTCCGTCTTCGGCCGCCGCACCGACGTCGAGGGCCCGGACGGGTACGTCTTCTTCGCCGCCGACAGCCGCCACCCGGCGTACCACCTGGTGCAGAACGTCGTCGACTCCTCCAAGTACGTCAGCGAGTTCCGCCTGGAGGACTACCCGGTGGCCGCCGCCGACGTCCTGCACACCGGACGCGCCGCCTTCGACGCCGCCCTGAACACCGTCAACGTCGGCAAGTTCAACCTCTGCACCGCCTCGATCGGCATCTGCGAGCACGCGATGTACGAGGCCGTCACCCACGCGCAGAACCGCATCCTCTACGGCCGCCCCGTCACCGCCTTCCCGCACGTGCGCCGCGAACTGGCCGACGCCTACGTCCGGCTCGTCGGGATGAAGCTCTTCAGCGACCGCGCCGTCGACTACTTCCGCTCCGCCGGCCCCGAAGACCGCCGCTACCTCCTCTTCAACCCGATGACGAAGATGAAGGTGACCACCGAGGGCGAGAAGGTCGTCGACCTCATGTGGGACGTCATCGCCGCCAAGGGCTTCGAGAAGGACACCTACTTCGCCGAGGCCGCCGTCGAGATCCGCAGCCTGCCCAAGCTCGAAGGCACCGTCCACGTCAACCTCGCGCTGATCCTCAAGTTCATGCGCAACCACCTGCTGGAGCCGGTCGACTACCCGGCCGTGCCCACCCGCCTCGACGCGGCCGACGACGACTTCCTCTTCCGCCAGGGCCCGGCCCGGGGCCTGGGCGCCGTCCGCTTCCACGACTGGCGGCCCGCGTTCGACGCGTACGCCGACGTGCCGAACGTGGCCCGCTTCCGCGAACAGGCCGATGCCCTCTGTGAGTTCGCCGCCACCCTCGCCCCCGACGAGACCCAGAGCCGCGACCTGGACTTCCTGCTCTCCGTCGGCCAGCTCTTCGCCCTCGTGGTGCACGCCCAGCTGATCCTGGAGCAGGCCCGCCTGACGGACCTGGACCCGGACGTCCTCGACGAGCTGTTCTCCGTCCTCGTCCGCGACTACTCCGGCCACGCCGTCGAACTGCACGGCAAGGACTCCGCCACGGAGGCGCAGCAGGCCTGGGCCCTGGGTGCCGTACGCCGTCCCGTCGTCGACGAGGGCCGGGCAGCCAGGATCTGGCAGCGCGTCGAGGCGCTGTCCGGGGCCTACGAGATGGCGCCGTAACCACCCGCTCCGGCCCGTGGCCGGCCGGACCGGCCGGCCACGGGCCGACGGTTCCTCACACCGTCCAGCGCAGCACGGCGCCCAGCCCGCCGGCCGGGCCCGGCACGCCCGCCGGGACGGCGAGGACCTCGCAGCCGGCCGCCGCCGCGGAGCGCAGCAGCGCGTCGTCCGCGCGCGCCCGTACGGGCTTGCCCACGCCCATCGCCTGCGCCTGGCCCCGCTGCACCGCGACCTCGTCCACCCCGGGGCCGATCCACACCTCGCGCCCCGCGTCGGAGCCCTCCGGCCCGAGCAGCAGGGTCGCCACCTGGTGGCTGCGCACGGCGTCCACCACGGCCGGCATGCCCTCGGCGGCCTGCCCCGGACCGGTGTCCACGGTGGACTCCCGGTGCTCACCGGGGCGGCCCCGGCCGGCCCGGAACCGCTCCAGGGCCGCCTCCAGCCGTTCCCGGGCGAAGCCCTCGCGCGCCCGGGCGATCTCGCGGTCGAGGGCGTCCGGGGAGGCCCCGGGCGAGCGCCCGCCGCCGTCGGCGTCCACGGCCACCGCCCGCAGCCGCTCGGGCAGCCGGGCGTGCACGGCCCGGCGCTCCCGGGCGTCTCCGGCCAGCACCAGGAGCCCGGCGCCGCTCCCGGGCCATTGCCGGGACAGCTCGGCGGCGATCGCGCCGGCCGTCCCGTTCCAGGCGTTCTCGACCCGGTGCCGGTAGTGCCACTCCTGCCGGTCCGCCGGCACGCCGCGGTGCCCGTGGTCCCGCTCCCGGCCGCCCGCCGCCCGGCCCAGGGCACGGCGGCGGGGGCCGTCGCGCAGCTCCAGCTCGGCGCCGGCGCCGTCGAGGTGCGCCACCAGGCAGGCCGGCCCCTCGCCGCGCAGCCCGGCCAGCGGGGCGATGTGCGGCAGCACCGACCAGGTCACCTCGGGGGCCGCGGGGGCCCTGGCGAGCGGGACGTCCAGCAGGACCTCGGCGCCCGAGGCGAACAGGGCCCGGCCGGGCGGAGCCCCGCCGACCTGCTCCCCGAGGAGCCGGTCCACGACGGCCCGGACGGTGTAGGCGTCGGCGCCCGCGTCGATCAGCAGGGCGGCGACGGCCCGCTCGCGCAGGGCCCGGATCCGCCGCGCGTCCTCGGTCGCGCGGGTGCCCTCGACGTACACGGAGGCCCAGGGGCCGGGGCGGGAGAAGAGGGGTGTGAGGAAGCCGAGTTCCATGACGTCCCCCAAGGGGTGCGGGAAGGGGGTCCTCCTCCAGGATGCCCCGCCCGCCGGGCCCGTGCCCGCCCGCCCGTGACCCCGGCCGGCCCGCGGGGGCCGGCCGGGACGGCGGGGCCGGGCGCCGGTCAGACGGCCGGGACCCCGGCCGGGCGACCGCTCACGCGAGGTCGAACCGGTCGAGGGTCATCACCTTGTCCCACGCCGCCACGAAGTCGCGTACGAACTTCTCGCCCGCGTCCTGCGAGGCGTACACCTCGCACAGCGCCCGCAGCTGGGAGTGCGAACCGAAGACGAGGTCCACCGCGGTCGCCGTCCACCGGACCTTGCCCGTGGCGCGGTCCCGGCCCTCGTAGACGTTCTCGTCGGCCGCCGAGGCCGACCACTCCGTGCCCATGTCCAGCAGGTTCACGAAGAAGTCGGTGGTCAGCGTCTGCGGCCGGGCGGTGAGGACCCCGTGCGGGGACCCCCGGTGGCCGGCGTTCAGGGCGCGCATGCCGCCCGTCAGCACCGTCATCTCCGGCGCGGTCAGCGTCAGCATGGAGGCCCGGTCCAGCAGGAGGGTCTCCGGCGACAGCTTCTCGCCCGCCCGGAGGTAGTTGCGGAACCCGTCCGCCCGCGGTTCGAGCACGGAGAACGACTCCACGTCGGTCTGCTCCTGGGAGGCGTCCGTACGCCCCGGCGCGAACGGCACCGCGACCCGGTGCCCGGCGTCCTCGGCGGCCTTCTCCACGGCCGCGCAGCCGCCCAGGACGATCAGGTCGGCCAGGGACACCTTCTTCCCGCCGGTCTGCGCGGCGTTGAAGTCCTGCCGGATCCGGTCGAGGGCCGCCACCGTCCCGGCCACCTCGGACCCGGAGTTCGCCTCCCAGTCCTTCTGCGGCGCGAGCCGGAGCCGGCCGCCGTTCGCGCCGCCGCGCATGTCGGTGCCGCGGAAGGACGCGGCCGCGGCCCAGGCGGTGGCCACCAGCTGGGACACGGACAGCCCCGAGCCGAGGACCCGGGCCTTGAGGTCGGCGATCTCCGCGTCCCCGACCAGCCCGTGGTCCACGGCGGGCACCGGGTCCTGCCACAGCTGCGGCTCGGGGATCCACGGGCCGAGGTAGCGCGAGACGGGCCCCATGTCGCGGTGCAGCAGCTTGTACCAGGCGCGGGCGAAGGCGTCCGCGAGCCGGTCCGGGTTCTCGTGGAAGCCCTTCGCGATGGGCCCGTAGACGGGGTCCACCTTCAGCGAGAGGTCCGTCGTCAGCATCATCGGGGCGTGCCGCTTCGCCGGGTCGTGGGCGTCGGGCACCGTGTCCCGGGCCGCGGGATCCGTCGGCGTCCACTGCTGCGCGCCGGCCGGGCTCCGGGTCAGCTCCCAGTCGTACCGGAACAGGTTGTCGAGGTAGCCGTTGTCCCACCGGGTCGGCTCGGTCGTCCAGGCGCCCTCCAGACCGCTGGTGATCGCGTCGCCGCCCACGCCGGTGCCGGAGGAGTTCGTCCAGCCGAGGCCCTGCTGCTCGATCGGCGCGGCCTCCGGCTCCGGACCGACGTACTCGGGATCGACCGCGCCGTGGCACTTGCCGAAGGTGTGCCCGCCCACGATCAGGGCGACCGTCTCCTCGTCGTTCATCGCCATGCGCCCGAACGTCTCGCGGATGTCCCTGGCGGCGGCGACGGGATCCGGATTCCCGTTCGGGCCCTCCGGATTGACGTAGATGAGCCCCATCTGCACGGCGCCGAACGGGCCGGTGAGCTCCCGGTCGCCGCGGTAGCGCTCGTCCCCGAGCCAGGTGTCCTCGGGACCCCAGAAGATCTCCTCCGGTTCCCAGATGTCCTCCCGCCCGAAGCCGAACCCGAACGTCTTGAACCCCATCGACTCCATCGCGCAGTTCCCGGCGAACACGAGGAGGTCGGCCCAGGAGACCTTCCGGCCGTACTTCTGCTTGACCGGCCACAGCAGGCGGCGCGCCTTGTCGAGGCTCGCGTTGTCGGGCCAGCTGTTGAGCGGGGCGAAGCGCTGCGCGCCGGAACCGCCGCCGCCGCGGCCGTCGGCGATCCGGTACGTCCCCGCGGCGTGCCAGCTCATCCGGATGAAGAGCGGCCCGTAGTGGCCGTAGTCGGCGGGCCACCAGTCCTGCGAGGCCGTCATCACCTCGAAGACGTCCCGCTTCAGCGCCTCGACGTCCAGGCCCGCGAACTCCTTCGCGTAGTCGAAGTCCTCGCCCAGCGGACTGGCCCCGGGCGAGCCCTGGTGGAGCACCTGGAGGTCCAGCTGCTCCGGCCACCAGTCCCGGTTCGTCATCGGGCGGGTCGGCGCGGCGGCCGGGGAGGGGATGGCGGGGTTCTCGCTTTCGCTGCCGGACACGTCCGTCCTTCTTCCTGTCTCGGTGTTTCCACCTGGCGGGCTGCTTGCTCTCGGCGTCCGTATGGTCGCGCACCGTGACCCGTGCGGTGGACAGAACACGCTCCCATGGGGGCCGAACGGGCGAACCGCCCCCGCCGCGGGCCCGCCCGGGAGGACACGGGCCGCGGTCCGGAAATGGGGGCGCGGGGCCGCCCCGCGGGCCGTAGCCTGCGTGATCATGGACATGGAACGCACCCGCCGCCAGCTCCGGCTGATCGCCGAGACCAGGGAGATCGCCGAGGTCCTGGGGGTGGAGGTCCGGCTCCGCGGGGGCTGGGCGATGGACTTCTTCCTCGGCGGGCCCACGCGGGACCACGAGGACGTCGACTGGTTCGCCTGGAGCGAGGACGCCCCCGCCCTCACCGGCGCACTGCTCGCCTCCGGGTACGAGCCGCTGCCCGGCCCGCCCGCCGGCCAACAGCTCGACTTCGCGAAGGAGGGGGAGGAGATCAGCTTCGCCCTGCTGGCCCGGGACTCCGACGGCCTCCCCGTCGTCGCCGGCGGCCCGTGGGCCGGGGAGCGGTGGCCGCGGGGTGTGGTGGAGGGTTCCGAGGGCCGGATCGGGGAGCTGAGGTGCCCGGTCGTCAGCCCCGGGGCGCAGATCGAGATCAAGCGCATGATGCCCGTCTGGGTCCCGGGCAGGCCGCGGCGGGCGAAGGACGCCGAGGACATCGGCCGGCTGGAGGAGGCCCTGCGCAGCCGGGGCTCCCGGCCTGCCTGAACCGCCGCCCGCGGCGACCCCCGGTGATCATGGAAGTCGGGCGGTGGGGGAGAATTCACTCCACCGCACATGACCACCGAAGAACGACAGGAGCACGCCCGTTGAACGAGGAGAGGCGCCAGCAGGCCCGGCAGTTCCTCCAGCCGGGAGAGCACCTCATAGCCGCCTGCGCCCATGAACTCGGGCCTGGTGTGCCCACCCCTCCCGAGTCGATGCTCGCGCCCCCGGACCCCTCCGACCTGCAGCGCAGGATCGAGGCCCGGCTGCCCCGCCAGCTGCGGCAGATCGCCAGGTCCCGGGTGCTCGACCCGCGGCGGTCGCGCCCGGCCGCCGCGGCGGACGCGATCGACCGCATGCCCGACGCGCTGGACCAGCTCGGCACGCGCCTGATGCACGGCAAGAACATGGAGGGCGGCTGGGAGAGCGCGGCCGGACACTTCGTCATCGGCCGGGCGAACGTGCGCCGTTCCAACGCCTGCGTACTGGTCCTCACCGACCGCCGCTGGTTCGCGATCAGCGACGTCTCGCCGCTGTGGCAGTCGACGCCGCTGATGAAGCACTACTGGGAGGTGCCCCGCCCGGTGGTGGCCGCGGTGCGCGCCAACCCGACGGGCGTCCTGCAGAAGGGCCGGATGGACATCGAGTTCACCGACGGCTCCTGGGTCGCCCTCCTCGCCACCGCGCCGTCCCACGCCACGCCGTTCGCCGCCGCCTCCGCACGCTACCGCTGAACCGGCGGGGCGTCCGGCCCGGGGCCGTCCGGAACGGCCCCCGCCCGCGCGGGGCCGTCCGGGCGAACGGTGGGATAATCCTGTGGGGGGCAGGTGCGGCGCACCCGGCACTCGGGGCTCGGGCGACTCGAAGGAGGAGCGTCGTGATGGGCACCCCCGCCGCTCGCATAGCCGACCTGCTGGACGTCGTCACGACGCCCTCCCACACGACGCCCGTCAGCCGTCCGGCTCCCGCCCCGCCGCCGCGCACCGGTGGTCCAACCGTCAACATCACCGTGGTCTGGGGCGACCTCGTGGAGATCGCCGCCGATCTGCACGTCACCGGGCACTACCAGTCGGTCGTGCCCTCCGCGGCGGAGCTCTCACTGGACCGCGCCATATCCGACGGCCCCCGCCCCCTGATCACGGAGCACACCCGGCTCGGCTGGATCGACGCCCAGCTCGGCGAGGTCACCTACTTCCCGTGCAGGGCGGGCCCGATCCGGACGGCCGCCGTCGTGGGCATGGGCCCGATGGGCACCCTCACCGAACGCCGCGCCGCCCAGATGTACGCCTCCCTGCTGGGCGAGGCCATCGCCATCGGCCACGTCGAGACCATGGCGACCGTACTCGTCGGCGCCGGCGTGGGGAACCTGTCCGTCGGCGGAGCGGTCCGGTCCCTCGTCCGGGGCTTCGCCGCCGCCCTCGCGGCGCAGGGCCCGTCGGCGCCCGCGCCCCGGCTCACCGAGGTGCTCGTCGTGGAGGTCGACCGGCTCCGCGCCGAACAGCTCCTGCTCGCGCTCGCCCACGCCGCCGCGGACCAGCCGGGGCTGCGGATCGGCCCGGAGCTGCGGGAGGACAGCGGCGGCCGGCTGTTCGCGCCCTCGGCCGCCGTCTACGCGCTGAACGCACTGTCCGGACTCGCCCGCGCGGCGGGCCCGGCACCGGCCGCCGCGGAAGAGGCCCTGCGCACCGTGCTGGCGGACTTCGACCCCGGCATCCGCGACCAGGTCCGCGAGCAGCTGGCCCACCTCGCCGAAGTGGCCCGCACCGACCTGTCCCTGACGGTCCGCGGCCCGACGCAGACCCAGGACGGCGCCCTGCCCGTACGGATGTCCGTGCAGTCGGGCGCGGACGGCGGTCTGAGCTGGGCGGCGCTGACCGGGCGCGCCACCGTGCCGGAACGGGTCGTCGCCATCGACCGGGACCTGCTGCGCGAGCTCGTCGGACGGCTCACGGAACCCACCGTCGACGACGCGCGCGGACTGCCCGTCCTGCTCTCCCGCTTCGTGCCGGAGGACTTCCAGCGGCTGATCTCCGACGACGCCACGGTGCTGCTGGAACTGGACCGGGACACGGCCTCCGTGCCCTGGGAGTTCCTCACGGACGTCCAGCCGACCGGCGAGGAGCGCCACGCCCCCCTGGCGATCCGCACCCAGCTGTCCCGGCAACTGCGCACCCCCTACGCGCGCGTGATGACCGAGGGGCCGGCCGACGGACCGCTGCGCGCCCTGGTGATCGGCGACCCCGGAGACCCGGAGAAGGGCCTCCAGCTGCCGGGCGCCCGCAGCGAGGCCCTCGCGGTCGCCGCCCGGCTCAAGGCCCTGGGCGTCGACGTGACCCTGTTCGTCGGGGCGCCGAACTCCACCCGCCAGCCGGGCGTGGAGCCCGCCAGGCGGCTCGACGTCCTGCGGGCCCTGCTGTGCGGGCGCAACGACATCGTCCACTACTGCGGCCACAGCGACTTCGACCCCTCCGGCACGGGCCGGCGCTCCGGCTGGGTCTTCTCCGACGGCCTGCTGACCGCGCAGGAACTGTCCCTGCTGGCGCGGCCCCCGCTGATCGTCGTCGCCAACGCCTGCTACACGGCCCGGCTCGGCACCGCCGCGGCCCCGGGCGGGGCGGCCCCGACGCCCTGGGGGAACCCGCAGGCCGCGCTCGTCCCCAGCCTCGCCGACGAGTTCCTGCGCATCGGCGTCGGCCACTACATCGGGGCGGCCTGGCGGATCCCCGACGACCAGGGCATCGCCTTCGCCGAACAGTTCTACCGGCACCTGTTCACGATCGGGCCCGCCGAGGACCCCCCGACCGTGGGGGCCGCCGTCCGCTCCGCGCGCAAGGCGCTCTACGACCAGCGCGCCGAGAACGACTGGGCGGACGGCGGACAGGACCGGCAGCGGTGGAGCTCCTGGGCCGCCTACCAGCACTACGGCGACGCCTCCGAACCGTTCGTCCCGCCCGAGGCCCCGTCCGGAGCGCGCGAGGGCTAGGAGGCCCCCATGGGCAGGATCCCGATGCCCGACGTCGTCGTACTGCTCCCCGGCATCACCGGCAGCGTGCTGACGCGGAACGGGAAGGACGTGTGGGCCCCCTCGGCCACGGCGGTACTGGGCGCCCTGGCGAGCCTGGGCCGCAACCTGGGCGAGCTGGAACTGCGCGACGGCCGGGACGACTGGCGGCTGGACGACATCGGGGACGGGGTCGTCGCCTCCCGGCTGGTGCCCGACCTGCACACCCTGCCCGGCCTGTGGAAGATCGACGGCTACACGGCGACCGAGAGGTTCCTGCTGGACCGCTTCGAGCTGGCACCGGGCCAGAACTACTTCCCGTTCCCCTACGACTGGCGCCGCGACAACCGGGCCGCCGCCCGCCGCCTCGCCGAACGCAGCGGAACCTGGCTGGCGGACTGGCGCCGCAAGAGCGGCAACTCCGCCGCCCAGCTGGTCCTGGTCGCGCACTCGATGGGCGGCCTCGTCGCCCGCTACTACGTCGAGGTGCTCGGAGGCTGGCGCGACACCCGGGCCGTCGTGACCTTCGGCACCCCCTACTACGGCTCCCTCAACGCCGTCGAGTTCCTGTGCAACGGCTTCCAGAAGCGGATCGGCCCCTTCGAGTACGACCTCACCCGGCTCCTGCGCTCCTTCACCGGCCTGCACCAGCTCGTGCCCGTGTACCGCTGCGTGTACGGGCCGGACGGCACGGCCGTCACTCCCGCCAAGGCCGGGCTGCCCGGCTGGCAGCCGCAGTGGAGCAGCCGCCTCACCGAGTTCCACGAGGAGATGGAGCGGGCGACCGCCGACAACCGCGAGGACCCCGCCTGGGAGACCCACCAGGTCGTCTACCACCCCGTCGTCGGCATGGACCAGCCCACCCGGCAGTCGGCCCGGATCGTCGGCGACAAGGTCGAGACCCTGATGGTCCGCGGGGACCACGACGAGAGCGGCGACGGAACCGTCCCCAAGCTCTCCGCCGCCCTCTCCGGCACCGAGGAGGCGCGCACCTTCGTCCCGCAGAAGCACGGCAGCCTGCAGAACCACGACGCGATGCTCGACCACCTGAAGGGCGTCCTCCAGTCCCTGCACGACATCCGCGTGGACGACCTGCGCGCCGCCGTCACCTCCTGGTTCAGCTACCTCGGCGACGACCTCTACCTCGACGGGGAGCCGGTGGTCTGCGAGATCGGGGCCGAGAGCGCCCAGAGCGGCAGCGAACTGCCCGAGGTCGCGGCCCGGCTCACGGTGACCAGCCGCACCACCGGCCGTCCGGTCGTCGAGCGCGCCGTCACCGTCCCGCGCGAGCGGCAGCGGTTCGACCTCGGCACACTGCCCCCCGACACCTACGACCTGCTGATCAGCGCCAGCCCCGACACCTCCCCGCTGTCCGACGTCTTCGTCGTCGCGGCCCCCGAGGCGCCCGTGGCAGAATGACGGAACGTGACCGAGCCCCTCATCCCCGTCCTCATCGTCGACGCGGCGAACGTCGTGGGCTCCGTGCCCGACGGATGGTGGCGCGACCGCAAGGGCGCCGCCGAGCGGCTGCGCGACCGGCTCGCGGAACGGGACGCCGGCGAGGAGGTCATCCTCGTCGTCGAGGGAGCCGCCCGCGGCATCGCCTCCGTCCCCGGCGTCCGGGTCGACTCCGCACCCGGCAGCGGCGACGACCGCATCGTGGAACTCGCCGCCGCCCACACCGGCCGCCCCTGCCTGGTGGTCACCGCCGACCGCGCGCTGCGCGACCGGGTGCGGGCCCACGGAGCCCACTGCGCCGGACCGCGCACGGTCCGGCCGGCCTAGGCCGTCTCTTCCGGATCTCGCTCCCCCAGCTACCGCTGGGAGGTGCCCCCAGACCCGCGCCGCCCGGCACCGCACCTCGCCGCGTTGGCGGAG